>JADFJZ010000194.1 GCA_022565195.1 Planctomycetota bacterium
ATTGAGCACGATACGCTCGCAGGATAGAATCGAGCACCGCTCGCCCTGGATCGAGCCGAGCATCGAATCCGCAGTGACGAAATCGCCGTCCGAGACTTCACTCGTTTCCAGCCGCAAGTTCGCGTCATACGCCGCCAGAACAAACGGAACGATGCCCAATCCGCAGACGACACCATCTGCCCGCGACACAATCTGAGCACGACGCTGAGCGCTGAAAGCTGAAAGCTGAGAGCTGACCGCTGACAGCTGACCACTGACCGCTTGCGTCGTAATGTCACCGGCGGCGCCGAGATCTTCCTCTTTCGCCAGCGCAATCAACCGCTGCAAGCGATCTTCGTCGATATGAAGCTGTCGCAACAAGTCCTGCACGGTCCATCCTCTAGGTCACATCTGCTAAATCCCGGCGCGCCGGGAAAGTCACCTCGAAAGATCCAGCCGTCGGCTTGCCGTTTAGCAGCCGCGTCGAACCACAAAGTATCTTCACTTGAATCCGTCAACTCCATACTCAAGGGTCGTCTCATCACCGCCCACCTCGCGTTCGGGGTCGCGCCGGTGTGCCGCGCTTGCTGCCGCGTTTCCTGCCCGCAACGTTCTGCGACTCCTTCGGCCGAGTGACGCGCAGGTCCGGGGAGTCTTTCAATTGCTCGATGTGATCGCGCAGATGGGCGGCTTTTTCAAATTCCAAATCCTCCGCCGCCTGCAACATTTCCTCTTCGAGCATCTTGATCATTTCCAGCCGGTCATACTGCTGTTCGTCCGCGTCGATCGCATCCCGCATCGTCTGCCGCGCCGATACCGTACTGAGCAGGCTGTTGCGGATCGCTTTCTTGATCGTCTCGGGCGTAATGCCGTGCTTCTTGTTGTGGGCCTGCTGTAATTCGCGGCGGCGGTCGGTCTCATCTATGGCCCGCCTCATGCTGTCTGTGATTTTGTCGGCATACAGAATGACCTCGGCGTTTACGTTCCGCGCGGTTCGCCCGATGGTCTGGATCAGCGACGTCGTGCTACGCAAGAAGCCCTCCTTATCCGCGTCGAGGATCGCCACCAGTGATACTTCCGGCAGGTCCAGCCCCTCACGCAGCAAGTTGACGCCGACCAGCGCGTCGAACTTGCCGGCGCGCAGTTCACGCAGGATTTCGATGCGTTCGAGCGTGTTAATCTCGCTGTGCAGGTAGCGGCAGCGCAGGCCTTCCTCTTGTATATACTGCGCCAAATCCTCCGCCAGGCGCTTGGTCAGGGCCGTGATCAATACACGTTCGCCGGCGGCGGCCCGCTGGGCGGTGCGTTCCAGCAGATCGGGCACTTGCCCGCGGGCCGGCTTGACGTGAATGATCGGATCGACCAGTCCGGTCGGCCGAATGATTTGCTCGACCACCTCGCCGCCGCACTTGTTCAAGTCGTAAGGCCCCGGCGTGGCGGATACGAACAGCGCCTTCTTCCACATTTGCTCGAATTCATCGAAGCGCAGCGGGCGGTTGTCCAGCGCCGACGGCAGGCGGAAGCCGTGCTCCACCAGCGTCGTCTTGCGCGAGCGATCACCGTTGTACATCGCCCCGATCTGCGGCACGGTGGCGTGCGATTCGTCGACGATCAGCAGGAAGTCCTCGGGGAAGTAGTCGATCAATGTATACGGCTTGGCGCCGGGCGCCGCCTGATTCAAGTGCCGCGAGTAATTCTCGATGCCCGAGCAATAGCCGACTTCCATGAGCATTTCGATGTCGTATTTGGTGCGGGCCGCCAGCCGCTGGGCTTCGAGCAGTTTGCCGTGGCGGCGCAGCTCCATGAGGCGCTGATCGAGTTCCTCGCGAATCGACTTGGCCGCCTGTTCGATGCGATCTTCCGGCAACACATAGTGTACCGCCGGATAAATGAACAACTCATCGTGGCTGGCCAGCGTGGCGGCGGTCGTCGGGTTGATGGTCTCGATCTTCTCGATTTCGTCGCCGAACATTTCGATGCGATAAGCGATTTGCTCGTAGGCTGGATACAGCTCGATGACGTCGCCGCGCACGCGGAACTTGCCGCGCTCCAGCGCGATGTCGTTGCGCTCGTATTGTAAATCGACGAAGCGCTTCAATAGTTCGTCGCGGTCGGTGGTCTCGCCCTTGCGAATCGGCACGACGCTGTTCTTATAGTCCTCCGGCGAGCCCAGGCCGAAAATGCAGGACACGCTGGCCACGATGATGACGTCACGCCGGCTGACCAGGGCGCTGGTCGATGCCAACCGCAAGCGGTCGAGATCGTCGTTGCGCGAGGCGTCCTTCTCGATGTAGATATCGCGCTGCGGAATATAGGCTTCGGGCTGATAGTAATCGTAATAGCTGACGAAGTACTCGACGGCGTTTTTCGGGAAGAGATCCTTGAATTCTTCATACAACTGGGCGGCGAGCGTTTTGTTGTGCGAAATGATCAACGTGGGCACGTTCAAATTGCGGATGACGTGGGCCATGGTGAACGTCTTGCCCGAGCCAGTCACGCCCAGCAGGCAGTTAAACGCCTGGCCTCGCTGAAAAGACTCCGTCAGCTTGGCGATGGCCTGCGGCTGATCGCCGCCGGGTTCAAACTCGCTGACCAGCTCGAATCGATCCATGGCCCACTCCGTCACGCCTGCAACAGTTCAATTCCTTACTATAGTTTCAATGCCGTGCGCCGACAACTCGCCCGCGGCGGGTATACTTGAGACCAAGAGACGCAATCTCTATGATTTGAATATCGCGCAGGCTAAAAGGCTGCGGCTCCTTGAGGCGAGAAAATGTCCGAACTGTCTACTCGTTACTCGTTACTCGTTACTCGCTACTGATCCTATGACTTACGACCTCTCGCCAGACGGACCGCCCAAGCCGCCGCGTGATGCGGAAGCGCCGCTGCCGGGCGAGCGCGATCGCAGAAGCGACAACATCGAAATCGAAGATGACGTCTGTTGCGTTCACTGCGGCTACAACCTGCGAGGCCTGACCAAGCGGCATCGCTGTCCGGAATGCGGCACGCCCGCCGGGTTCTCGGTCGAGGGGGACCAACTCAAGTATGCCCCGATTCCCTGGATCCGCACCGTCCGCAACGGCTTGGCGATGTTTCTGTGGTCGATCGGCTTGCAGTTGGTTTCCATCGTGAACGTCTCGGTGATGCCGCAGTTCGGGATGCTTCTCGATGTGCTCAGTGCGGTGCTGGCCATCGTGGGGGCGATGTTCGTTACGGTGCCCGAACCCACCGCCGTGCCCGGGCCGGGCGGCTTCGGCATCCGCCGGGCGATTCGTGTGTTGGCCTTCGTCAATTTCGTCGGTGCCCTGAGCATCATTTTTTCCCCGTATATCAACTTCGTGATCATCATGCGACGGTTCCTGCTGGTCTCATGGTCGGGGATGCTGCTGGCGCTCGCATGGTACCTGCGGAAGTTTGCAGCGCGGATTCCTGAATACGACCTCGAAATCGCGACCACTCGCGTCATTTGGGGCCTGACTGGATCGCTGAGCGTGTTCGTCTTCTTCGGCGTGTATTCGTTTGTGTTTACGCCCTGGGCCAGAATCCTCGGGCCGGCGCCCTGTATCTCCATGCTGGCTCTGTTCATCCTGGGCATCTTTGCGGGGTGGTTCCTGTGGCTGCTGTATAAGTATTATGTCACCATGAAGTGGACCGCCCGCGACGCCGCGGCCCAATTCGAACCGCCGCCGGTGCGCGAACTGGACCTCGAATCGCAAGACGGAGACTGGACCGATGCCCGAGGATAGAAGCGTTTACCGCAGAGAGCGCAGAGAGATGTGTTGTTGGTTCCTGCACGGCAGGGTCGCGCGAATTGACGTTGTCGTTCAGCAAGTGTCGAAGAGATAGAGTGAAGACAGAGATGAATCAGCGATATGACGGCGCGACCGTGATCGAGAATGATCTGTCGTGCATGAGTTGCGGCTACAACCTCCGCGCACTGCCGCCCGCCGGCCTGTGCCCGGAGTGCGGCACCGACATCGCCCGCTCGACGCAGGGCGATCTGCTCAAGTTCGCCGACCGCAACTGGGTGGGCAGCATCTATCGCGGCACATGTCTGCTGACCATTGCCGGTGGACTATTCGTGATCTGTGTTCTTGCGATGATTGTGTTTCCTCTCATTCTACTGTCGGTTTTCGATTCAAGCATCGCGGTCGCCACGTTCGTGATCGTACTGCGGGTGTGCTCCATTGCTGCCATCGTCTTGATGATCCTGGGCGTGTGGCTGGTCACGAAACAGGAGCCCCGAGTCTCCCTCACCGAACAGGGCGCATCGAACCGCCGAGTCGCCCGCGCCGCCGTGGGCTTCTTGTTCGGGTTCTATGGATTGATATTTGCTTTGTCAGGCCATTGGCACACCGCCGCCCGGCTGCTGATGGCGGTTGCTTTCCTCGTCGTCTTGTGTAGTTGTTTGAAGCATCTGGAATTGATCGGACGGCGCTTGCCCGCTGAAGACGTGGTCACACGAGCCGAGAAGAGGCGCCGGCGAGTTGTCCGAGGGGCAATCGCACTGGCCATCTTCGTGGCCGCCCGCGCCGCAGCCTCCGGTGTTGCAGCGCCTCCACCCCTTTTCATCACCCTACTGAATCTGGGGGCTGTGGTCAGTGGAATATACTTGTTCTTCAGTACGATCGCAGCGATTGACTCGCTGGGACGATTCCGCCCATTCTTGAGAGACGTTTTGGACGATGCCGGAGCTGCCTGAGGTTCAAACCATAGTGACGACGCTTCAGCCGCTGGTGGGGCGGTGCGTGGGGACCGTGCGCGTGCTGCGGGGCGACATTGTGC
>JADFJZ010000195.1 GCA_022565195.1 Planctomycetota bacterium
GACGGCCTGAAGGACGGAGAGGAAGTGAAGCTCAATACCGACCCACTCGATACTGACAGCGATGACAACGGCTTGAGGGATGGCGACGAAGTGCAGATCTACGGCACGGACCCCACGAACCCGGACACGGACGGTGACGAAGTTAATGATCTTGATGAAATTGCGAACGGCACGGATCCGCTCGTGCAGGATTCCGACCAAGATGGACTATCGGACGGCGAGGAAGATGACCTGGGCAGCAATCCCTTGAATAACGACTCCGACAACGACGGGATCAGCGATGGTGACGACAACTGTGTGCTGATCGCGAATGCCAGTCAGGCAGACAGCGACGACGACGGCGTTGGAGATGCTTGCGACGTTTGAGATCGGTACGATTGGAAACAAATATGGGGGCGCTTGTTGGCAGATGCAACGGCGTCGCCCCTTCACAGTCCGACGGGAACGCGGTATGATCAGGCCGCGCCGAAGATCAGAGAGAGTGACTGAACGGGCGCACAGGTCCGGCTGAGCCGAACCATGAGAAAATGAGGGCGATAATGCGATTTCGGAATTCCAGTGCTGTGGCCGCAGTGGCGATCATTTTGATCGCCGGCTGCCAGAGCAGCAACCCCAAGGCGGAGCCTTTCGGAAAAACCTACTACCTGGACGGCGCGGGCAATCTCGGTTTCGGAACCGCACAGGTTCCTCGCGGATTGCAGAAGGCGGGCTACAAGGGCGACGTGGAGGTGTTCATTTGGACCATTTCCATGAACCCGCTCATCGACCAGCTCAACATCCTCGGAGCAGCCGAGGCAGCCGGCAGAAGGCTCGCCAAGCGGATCAAGGACTACAAAAAACGTTTCCCACAAAACCGTGTCAATATCATCGCCCTCTCCGCGGGAACGGGCGTGGCGGTGTGGGCCTGCGAGAATCTGGACAGCCAATCGCACATCGACAACCTCGTACTCCTGGGTTCATCGCTTTCACACAACTACGACATGAGTAAGGCGCTGGCGAACATCAATCGCAACGTCTATGTCTACCACTCGCCGCACGACTCGATTCTCGGCTCAGTCGAACTGCTGGGTACCATCGACCGCAAGATCGGTGTGAAGTCGGCGGGGCAGGTCGGGCTGAAGCCGCCGGGAGGTGCGGCAGGCAAGATCATCAATACGCCGTGGTCGGAAAACTGGCGGAACGTCGGCTGGGCCGGTGGCCATACGGACTGCACCAGCGAGAAATTCGTTCAGCAGGAAATTGCCAAACGAATCCTGACACCCCGGAATCTGGGCTCCTCCAATCCCGAAGCCTTGAGGATGTTCGCACTCGTGAACTGCGCGCCCCCGTAACCACCGCGCGCAAAAAACCCGGCTCGAACGAGCCGGGCCGAAGTTTCACAATCTCTCTCCCCTGCCGTCAAACGCCCTTGTAGGGAATCAATCCCATGAAGCGCGCGTGCTTGATCGCCTGCTTGACGGCTCGCTGCTCAGAGGCCGAGGTGCCGGCACGCTTGCGGGACATCATCTTGTTGCTGTTGGTCATGAACTTGCGCAGCAGTTCAATCTCCTTGTAATCCACAACAGGACCGACCCAGCCCTTCTCCTTGGTGCGCTCAGGAAATCGGGACTTGGTATGGAAGAATCGCTCTCTCCTTCGTGTCATCGCCATATTACGAACTCCTCGTCATCTACTGTTTGCGCTGACTCATGACCCTCTCGAACACCTCGGGACTGACGACTTCAGACTCCTCGATCAGCAGATTCGGGATACCCTGCCGGATTGCGTATCGCCTTCGCGTCTGAGCATCCGTCGAGTAAAGCCAGTCCCCTTCTTTGACCAATGGAGCCTTGGATTCCGGACAGACCAGTATCTCAAGCAGCCAAGATTCCACGGGTGGTTTCACAAGGGTCTCCCTGACCGCGTAAGTATAGCGGGACCAGGAGGATCATGCAACCGCCAATGATTCTTGAAGTAGTAGGCTCCGCGAAGCCGTCTACGCATCCGGGCTCCAAACGAGCACAAGCGTTCGGATCCCGCAATTTGACTTCCCGCTTCCGGAAACTACAGTGAAAGCTATTCCCACGCGAAAACGAGGCTCAGGCATGGGCAAACAGAAAAAAGCAAAACCCTCCCTGACGATTCAAAAGCGTCTCGATCGCTGCCGCGCGGAGCTGCGGCAGCGGGGCATTCCGGCCTACCTCATCACGAGCAGGATGGATCAAATCTACCTGACCGGATTCAATGGCGAAGACGGTGCCGCCGTCATCACGTCGCGCGGGGTCCACATCATCACGGACGGCCGTTTTGAAGAGGCATTCCGTTTGCAGATCCCTTGGGCACAAAGACACATGCGGCAGAATTCATTGGCAGAGACAGTCGCGAAAGTGTGCAGGAAGCTCCGACTTTCAGAACTCCATTTTCAACCCGATGACGTCACTGTCCAGGAAAACGCCGCCCTGCGTAAGGCCTGCCGTCCGACGCGGCTCATAGGGGCTCCGCCGATTGTAACCCATATGCGCAGGATCAAGGACCGCAGCGAGCTAAAGAAGTTGCGCCATGCCATTTCGATTGCGGAGGCGGCATTCAAGGCAGCGAAACGCAAGATCAAAATCGGCATGACCGAGATCGAGATTGCCGCGCTCCTTGAATTCGAAATGAAAAAACGCGGCGCCCTCGGCCCCAGCTTTCCCACCATTGTCGCCGAGGGCAAGAACGCTGCCCTTCCGCACGCGGAGCCGGGACAGCGCGTGGTCCGCAAAGGAAGCCTGATTCTGATCGACTGGGGCGCGATCAGCGAGTATTATTGCAGTGACTTGACCCGCGTGTTGTTCGTCGGTAGAATCCCGCCCCGCTTGGCAGAAGTGTATCGGATCGTTCTGGAGGCACAGCAGAGAGCGATCGAGTCGATCGCGCCGGGCAAGCGTGTTTGTGACGTTGACGAAGTCGCTCGCGCATATATCGCCCAGAAGGGCTATGGCGCAGAGTTCAGCCATGGGCTGGGACACGGCATCGGACTGGACATCCACGAGGATCCACGGGTCAAATACGGTTTCACCGACAGGCTGGAGGCGGGCATGGTCATAACCATCGAGCCGGGCATTTACCTTCCGGGCATCGGCGGAGTGCGTATCGAGGATGACGTCCTCGTCACCGCCCGAGGCCACGAGGTGCTCACCCATTTGCCTAAGTCCCTGGCATCGGCGATGATTCAGTAGCCCGCTCGGAACCAGCGCTATGCTGTGCCGGCAGCCGTGCGGGGTTTTCAGGGAGTGCCCTTTGGCAAACATTGATCTCAAGAACATGGAAAAGCTCATCGCCCTGATGGTCGAGAATGACCTCAGCGCGTTGCAGTATGAGCATGGCGATCTGAAGATTGAACTGAAGCGCGGTTGCGCCGCCCCGCCGACGGCGCTGACTGCGCCGCCGGTCGCCCCGGTGCAAAGCGCCGCCCCGGCGGCGGAACCTCCGGCAGACGAGAATGCCGGCTTGGTTCCGATCGCTTCACCGATGGTCGGAACGTTTTATGCAGCCCCTGATCCCGATTCGCCCCCCTTCATCAGCGTCGGTGCCACCGTGGGGCCCGACACGGCTGTCTGTTTGATCGAAGCCATGAAGGTCTTCAACGAAATCAAGGCTGAGGTCAGCGGCACAATCGAGAAGATCGCCGTCAAGAACGCCGAGGCCGTCGAATACGGTCAAGCCCTCTTTTACGTTCGCCCGAGCTAACTCCGACAAAACCATGTTTTCACGCATCCTAATCGCCAATCGCGGTGAGATCGCCCAACGCATCATCCGGGCCTGCAAAGAGATGGGCGTGGAGACGGTGTGTGTCTTTTCCGAGGAAGATCGAGGCGCAGCCTATCTCGGACAGGCTGATCACACGGTCTGCATCGGCCCAGCCTCTCCAAGCCAAAGCTACCTCCGTGGAGACCGCATCATCTCCGCAGCCGAGATTTACGATGTCGATGCCATTCATCCAGGCTACGGCTTCCTCGCCGAAAACGCGCAATTCGTCGAGCAATGCCGCGATTCCAAGATCGAGTTCATCGGCCCTTCGGCTGAGACGATACGACTTTTGGGGGACAAGGTCGAAGCCAGAAAGCTGGCCAAGAAGGCCAAGGTTCCCACGGTCCCCGGCAGCGATGGAATCATAGATGATGACGACCAAGCCATCGAAGTGGCTGCGAAGATCGGCTATCCAGTGATGATCAAGGCGGCCGGCGGCGGTGGTGGCCGGGGCATCCGCATCGCGCACAACGAGGCCAATCTCCGTTCGACGTTGGGCCAGGCTCGCCAGGAATCCGAAGCTGCTTTTCGCAACGGCTCCGTCTACATCGAGAAGTTTGTTCAAAAGCCTCGGCATGTGGAGGTCCAAATCCTTGCCGATCAAAGTGGCCACACCATCCACTTGTTCGAGCGCGATTGTTCGTTGCAAAGGCGATATCAGAAGCTAATCGAGGAGGCTCCCTCTCCCGCTCTGGATGACCGCACGCGTGACAGCATGTGCAGGGCAGCCGTGCGATTGTGCAAAGCGGCCAACTATCACAACGCCGGAACAGTAGAGTTTCTGCTCGACCAAAAGAAGAACTTCTACTTCATTGAAGTCAACACACGAATACAGGTGGAACACCCTGTTACGGAAATGCTGACCGGCGTGGACCTCCTGAAGTGGCAGCTGCGTATTGCTGCGGGCGAACCGTTGACCTTGGCACAGAAGGACATTCAACGCTCTGGCGCCGTCATCGAGTGTCGGATCA
>JADFJZ010000196.1 GCA_022565195.1 Planctomycetota bacterium
GGCGACCTCGGCATCGGCCGACTGCGACTCAAGGACGACGGCCGGAGTGCGTCCGGCTCGTTCAAAGACCGGGCCAGCGCCATCGGGGTGGCCCGAGCGCTCCAAGAGGGCGCTGGCGAAGTGGCTTGCGCCTCGACCGGCAACGCCGCCAGCAGCCTGGCCCATTGCGCGGCGGCTGTCGGACTGCGTGCGAACATCTTTGTCTCCGAAATGGTGCCGGAGGGCAAGCTCGCACAGTTGCTCGCCTACGGCGCACGGGTCTTCAAGGTTCGCGGTACATACGCCCAAGCCTATGAACTATGCACGCAGGCCTGCCGCGCGTTCGGCTGGTACAATCGCAACGCCGCGATCAATCCGTATTTGGTTGAGGGCAAGAAGACCGGCGGGCTGGAGGTGGCTGAGCAGTGCGCGGATGATCCGCCCGACTGGGTGGTGTGCAGCGTCGGCGACGGCTGCTCGATCGCCGGAGTATACAAAGGCCTGCGAACAATGAAGGAAGTCGGCGTGATTGACTGGACCGCGCGAATGCTCGGCGTACAGGCCGCCGGGGTGGCGCCGATCGCGCAAGCCTACCATACGGGTAAGCTCGACCGAGAACGAGGCGGCGAGACGTACGCGGACAGTATCAATGTGCCCGTGCCGCGTAATTGGCGCAAAGCGGTCAATGCGGTACGCGAAAGCGATGGAACGTTCGTCGAAGCCACGGATGAGCAAATCGCCGCTGCCGTTCGGGCAACCGGCCGACTTGCCGGGATTTTCGCCGAACCCGCCGCTGCCACGGCAGTCGCCGGCATCGCCGTCGCGCGCGAGCAGGGCACGTTGAACAATGAGTCCAATGTGGTTGCTATGATTACGGGCAGTGGTCTCAAGGACATCGCCGGCGCGCTGCGCGCCGTCGGCCAGCCACATGAGATATCTCCACACATTGAGGATGTCGTTTCAATCGTTGAGGGCAATCAATGATGTGCGAGGAAGACACTGTTCAAGGAGCCGCGGGCTTTGAGCCCGCGCGATTTCAGAGAAACCCAACACTTGCGCAGGCTAAAGCCTGTGGCTCCTTGGATTCTTGGTTTTGATCGCGTGCCCCACGCGTGGATGTAAACGGAGTTTTGCTGATGGCAATCGTGTTGCGCAATGCACTGCTGGCGGACATTGATCCTATTTCAGTTGCGTCCGGCGAGTTGCGGATCGAAGACGGGCTGATCGCTGAGCGCGGGGAAACGGTTGCGCAGCGGGTCGGCGATGAAGTCGTGGATTGTGGCGATTGTGTGGTGATGCCGGGCATGGTCAACGGGCACACGCACTTGTATTCGGCGCTGGCGGTGGGCATGCCGCCGCCCCCGCAGGCGCCGCAGAACTTCCTCGAAATTTTGCAATTCGTATGGTGGCGGCTCGATCGGGCGCTCGATGCTGAGTCGATCGAAATGTCGGCGCGGATCGGGGCGGCGGACGCCCTGCACTGCGGCACGACCACGCTCATCGACCACCATGCCTCCCCGAACTTCATCGGCGGCTCGCTCGATTTGATCGAGCAGGCCATCGGCGAGGTCGGATTGCGGGCAGTGCTGTGTTATGAAACGACGGACCGCCATGGGATCGGCGGGCGCGACGACGGCCTCGACGAGAACCGCCGCTATCTGGACAAATACCGCGTCCGTCAGAGCAACCAGTTCGCGGGCATGGTCGGCGCTCACGCACCCTTCACGCTTGGCGACGAGACGCTCGACGCACTCGTCAGGATGGCGGATCAATTCGCGACCGGTATGCACATTCACGTGGCGGAGGATTTGTGCGACGAAGAAGCCTGCAACGAGCAGCATCAGGCGGCACTGATCGATCGTCTCGCGGGGCACGGGTTGCTGAAAGAGCGCAACATCTTCGCCCACGGCACCCACCTGGATCCTGTGGCGATCGAGCGGGTCAGCAATTCGGGCCTGACGCTGGCCCACAACCCGCGTTCCAACATGAACAATGCGGTCGGCTATGCTCCGATTGCTCAGTACCGCTGCCCCGTCATGCTGGGCACCGACGGCATCGGGCAGGACATGTTCGCTGAAGCGCAGCAGGCGTGGTACATCGCGCGTGATGTGCAGGCCGATCTCGCGCCGGAACAAATCGTCGGTATGTTTGCGGTGGCTGCTCGGCGGGCATCGGAAGCGCTGGACATCACGCTCGGCAAGCTGGAAGCAGGGGCAGCCGCCGACATCATCCTCACCGATTACGCTCCAACGACGCCGTTGACGACCGAGAACTTTCCTGGCCACTTGATCTTTGGTTTGGGTAGCCGACATGTCCGCGATGTGATCGCCTCGGGCCGCTGGGCCATGCGCGACCGCAAAGTACTCACGATCGACGAACCACTCGTACGCCGCGAAGCGACCCGCACCGCCGAAAACCTCTGGCGGCGAATGGAGCAGTACTAACCGATCACCGAGAACTCAAGGAGCCGCAGGCTTTAGCCTGCGCGATCGCTCGAATGATCGGATATTGTCACGACTGGAGGAGTCTCGCCACGGAGGAGTCGCGCAGGCTGTCTTCGACCCTGTCTTCGACCCTGAGGCTCAGACCCGAAGTGAAGCCTGCGGCTCTTTGGTTTCTCGGCTCACGCGAGCTTCTTGTAATCGTCGGGGGTGTCGATGTCTCTGATGACGCCGGGCGATCCGCATGGCACGGTTACGACGCGATCAGCGTGTGTTCTCGGCAGTGCGTTCAGTCCGCCGTCGCAGGCATCGGACCTCACAAACGGTTCGAGCGAAGCAGGGAATATCAGTGGGTGTCCCCGGCGCTCGCCGTGCGTGGCGATCACAATTCGCGTCGTGTCCGCCAAGAATTCGGCGATACAGCGATCAATATCGGCCATGCCGATGCCGGGTTGATCGGCGGGCAGGATCAGGAATCCATCGGACGGGGCCAACTCACGGCCGACACGACCGTGGCATGCGGCGTCGATGCCCATTCGCACTGAATCAATCATGTGGCTTTGCTCGTCGTCGTTGATGACCACGCTCAACTTGATGAATTGTTGCGTTTCGATGTGTGCGGTGATGCCCGAATGCGTCACCAAGGTCACAGAACAGACGCGCGAACGCTCCAGCACATCCAACACGCCCGACAGCATCGACTGCCCGCCGACATCGAGAAGCTGTTTGTCGCGGCCCATACGCCGCGATCGCCCGGCAGCGGGCACAATTGCAAAGACGCGGGTTGAGGTCTTGGCTTTAGGCATTATCCATAGCCCGCATTCACTTGGTTAAGGCGTCGGCGATCGAGAACGCCGTCCAACAAGTACCGCAAGGTGTGATAGACGCCCATGTCGATCGCGTGCTCACCGGCGACGGGCTGTATCGGCTGCACGTTGCCAACCTCATGGTCTGCCGAGAAGCGTACCCGCACCACTCCGTCATCATAGTCGCACGGTTCGCCGGATCGCTCGCAGCTCAGGCTGCTCGTGCGTCCGTGCATTCTGCCGGTGATGGTGCGGCGGCCATCCTCTTGTAAAACGTAGAAGCCATCGCGCGGGGCGGCGCGCTCCCATGACTCTCGTGTGCCGAAAAATGACGGCTTTTTGATGTAAGGCCCGCCGTATTCCGGACAAAACGTATCGCAATTGCCGCATTCATTGCAAAAATCAGCATAGCAGGCAATCTGCATGCCTTCGGTGATTTCAAATTGCTTCTTTTGGCCCTCTCGAACGCGCCCATCGGGCGAGACGATCAAGTCGTGGTAGTCGAAGCCAACAATCGGCGTGGGGTATACGAAGTTAGCCGCGTTGGGGCACACCGGCAGGCACTTGTCGCAGGTGATGCAGTCGAAGGTCTCAAGCTGCGAGTCGATTCTCTTGGGAATGGCGCGATTTCTTTCTGCACGATATCGTGGATCCTCGCGCGCCTTCCGGGCCGCAATCGTCGTATTCCGAAGCGCCGCCTCAGCACGCTTGGCCTCTTCGCGAGGAGGATCCTCCTGTGCGAATCTCTTGCGAATGAACTGCTCGACGTTCTCCGCGCCGACCGCGCTCATCTCCGCCGCCAGACCCTTCAGGTACTTCGGCAATCGCCCATACCCGCCCGGCCGGAGCAAATCCGTGCTGATTGTGATGGGCACGAAGCCGCACGCCACCGCCGTCGGGAAGTTATGCTGATCAATGCCGGCGCTGAAGCTAATGGGCACGTCCGGCCCGACGGCGCGGCGAAACTCGTCGGTCAGCGTCATGGTGATGACGTGCAGCGGCTGGCCTGAGAGATACATGACCTTGCTGTCCGGCGCGAAGAACTCGCGATGGTTTAGCACTTCAAGCGTGTTGCTGAACTTGAAGCCAAGGCGGCGGCCGCGCTGATCGGCGAAGGCGGTCAGTCGCTCGCAGAGCTGTACGGATTCCTCAAAAGTGAGGCCGGACGTGTAGGCGGTCGGATTCACACGCAGTTCGTCGTAACCGAGCACGTCGTGGAGCAAGTGCTCCAGTCGTTCCCGGCCGAGCATCGGCGGGTTCATTTTGACGATGACGTCGAAATCGTGCTCGCCGATCAGGAATTCGCAGATGCGCTCGATCTCATCGGCCGGGCAGCCGTGGAAGGTGGACAGGGTCACGCTGCCGGAAATCATCGTGGGATACGGAAGATCACGCGCTTCGGCGTGCGCCGGCGGAATCTCAGAGCGCAGGCGATCGATGGTATGCGCCGCATCGCGCATGCCGTCGAGGAAGCTGCGGACCTCGTCGCTGCGGATGCCGGCCAAA
>JADFJZ010000197.1 GCA_022565195.1 Planctomycetota bacterium
TCGGAAAGGGTCGATAGAAGCTGCAGAACTTGCATCGGAGAATGCAAATGTTGCTGTAATTGATGTGGCGGTTGATGTTGTAGTAGGCGGCCTTGCCGTGGAGCCGCTCGCGGACGATGGTGGCCAACTCGCCCAGCGTGTGGATGTCGCGCGAGCGGAACAGCCGCACCCCGTCCTCAAAGCTCAGCCGCTCGCCGGCCCGCACCTTCTCGGCAATGTCTGCCAGTTCGGTTGTCTCGGCAACAACGCTCATCGGTCGGGATTATAGCGAATCCGCCACGCGACGACCATCGAACCCCGCACGCGAGAACAAGCAACGAGCCGCGGGCTTCAGCCCGCGCGGACGCTCTGCGGGTGCGATGTTCTCATCATGGGCAAAATCGCGCAGGCTAAAGCCTGCGGCTCATTGGTACGCTCCAGGGCGACGACGACGCACAACAATTTCCACATTTTCCGAAAATTCCCGTCGTCGATTCTGGCGTGCCATGCGTTCTATAGGGTAGAACAACCCTAAATTTGAGGAGACAGACCATGAACACCCTGAAATGCCTCGCACTCGTCCCGGCCCTGATGCTCATTGCCGCCGCAGGATGCATCAAGCGCTCTGAAACGATCACCATCTTCGAAGACGGCCGACTGCGGCTCACAGCCGAGATCGTGGGCGATCCCGACGACGTCTACAACGGCGACGCCATGCCCACCGCCGAGTCCGGCTGGCAGATCGAGGACCGCATCGAGACCGACAGCGAAGGCAAAAAAGAGCTGACCCGCACCGCCACGCGCGAAATCGCCGCCGGCGCGGCGATCCCCGACTCGTATGCCGCGCCGAACAGCCGGCTCGATTTGACCGCCCTGCAATTCCCTACCACGGTGACCATCGAACACCGTGACGACGGCACGTATTATCACTTCCGGCGCACGTACCAACGTCGCGAGTACTCCGCCCTGCAATACTGGAAAGACAGGATCATGGAGTCGGACGAAATCAAGGACATCACGCAGACGGAGCCGCAGGAGCTTTCCGACGAACAGCGCGCCCGCCTGGCCCAAGCCTTGATCGACGTCGAAGCCGACCAAACCGCAGCATACGTCGAGCAGACCGGGCTGGCGATGGCCGATGCCGTGTCGCAGGAAGCACTGCTGCACGCCCGGCGCGGAGCCCTCAAGGTCTACAAAGCCGGGGGGCTGCTCGATCAAGTCGTGAAACTGCTCGGCCAGGAAGACGACAAGATCGCGCAGGAGGTCGAGCGCATCGAAGGAGAATTGCACGCACAGGTCCGCCCAGCCATCGCGAGCGCACTGCACGACGCCAACCTGGGCAAACCTGTCATCGATCAGTTCCTCGACCGCTATGAACTGGCCCGCGAAGCGTTCGAGATCACCGGCGACTTGAGCGATGAGAGTTGGTTCGTCGAGGTGACAATGCCCGGGCGCATCATCGCCCACAATTCGTTCGGCGATTCGAGCCAGTTCTTCCACGACATGCTCGAACCACAAATGGACGAAAACGTAACACGGCACGGCCTGGTAGAATCGAAGGTCGCCGTCATAAAGAACGGCCAGCGCGAGATCGTGACCACGCAGCACGAATACGAATCGCGCAGCAACAAAGTCGCCTGGGAGTTCAACGGTAAGGCCCTGCGCGACCGCGACGTGGTCCTGATGGCCACCTCGTTCGTGCCCAAGGGAACGAAATGAACATCTGCTAAACGACGAAGTCAATTAGAACGGCCCAGCAGTGGCTTGCCGTTTAGCAGATCTTGCGGAGTCCAAACAGTCCTCCCGGTAATCGTGTGACCAACGAGGAACTCAGTACTTCCGCGACACTTTGTAACTTGGTTGATCGGAACGTGACGCATGTCCGACGTCAGCGAATCGCAATACAAGTCGATCCGAGCCCGCGTCTATCGCTGGGCTTTTCGGCTGTTGCAAAACGAGCACGACGCCCTGGACGCGACTCAGAACGTGCTGCTCAAAGCGCTGCGCGTGCCGCCGGCGGAACTCGACCGGCGTACCGCTTGGCTGCGGAGGATCACGATCAACCACTGTATCGACGACTTCCGCCGACGACGCCCGACCGCGACGCTGGTCGACGCCGCCGACGACTCCGAGCCGGACGACACGCTCGAACAGGCCGAACGCAGCGCCCGAATCACCGCCGCCCTGCAAGACTTGACCGACGTGCAGCGTGTGGTGCTGCTGGCCAAGGCTCACGACGGAGAATCGTTCGAGGCCATCGCGCGTTCGCTGGACATATCCGCCAGCAGCGTGAAGACACATTACCTGCGAGCCTTGCGCAAGATGCACGCCAAACTCGCGCCCCATGAAGGAGACGAGCGATGAACTGCAACGACATCAAGAATCTGCTGGCCGACTATTTGGGCGACGAACTCGAATCCGCAGAGCGGACGCAATTCGAGTCACACCTTTCCACTTGTGCGCCCTGCCGGGCCGAGGTCGCCGGCCTGCGGCAAGTACAATCGCAATTGCAGGACGCGCCGGATATTTCGATCGAGCAGGCCGACCAGCGGTCGCGCTGTCTCGAGGTTCGTCGCCGCCGCGCCTGGCCGATGCGGACGGTGTTCGCCGGCCTGCGCTACGCCGCCATGCTGGCCTTCGGCGTCGGCCTCGGCTGGCAATTGAAACCCGCCGCGGAACAACCCGTCGCGGGAGATCCGCGCACGGACATCCCGCCCGTTCAAACCGTGGCCACGACCAACGTCCATCCCGCATGGATCGAAGCCGCCGCAAAAATGAACGCCGGCCAATCGTCCTTCGCCCGCTCGCTCGCTGCACTCTCGACCGCTCGTCGAAAGCTGTGACCCCGATGGGGAAACCCTTTTCCGCGCACCGGAACAGGCGGTGTGTGCTTATTGGATCCCGCGCACATAGCGAAACGAGGCATCTGCCAAATCCCGTCGCGCCGGCGAAGTCAATTCGTACGGTCCTGCCCGTGGCTTGCCGTTTAGCAGCCCGCCCGAAATTTCGCGGCGCTTCCGGCCGCATGCGGCCGGCTATATACTGTCCTGCGTATGGTTCGACAACTGCTGTAGCGGTGGCGTATGGACGACCTCAAACGTATAGAACGACTCATTCGCAGCGAGCATCCGTGCATCGCGATCACGACGTATGAGGAAAACTACGCGCTGAGTCTGGTGCGTGACGCCTCGTTGCAACTCGGTGGGGAGCTGTGGGTGTGGTCGGCGGTGGACGGCGTTCGCGACGGGCTGATCGCCGGCAGCAAGCCCATCAAGGACACCGAACACGCCGCGGCAGCGCTGTATCACTTCACGCACCGGCTGGAGAATCCCAGCCTGTGCGTCACGCTTGATTTGGCGGACCATCTCGAAGACAAGAAAGTGCTGCGGCTGCTGCGCGAATTGATCGACAAGTTCAAGAGTTCGGGCAGTGTGCTGCTGATGATCGACCACAGCGACAAGCTGCCGGAGCGGTCGTGGCCCACGCCACGCGCCTGGAACTCGCCCTGCCGGACGAAAAGGAACTGGAGCAGATCGTCCGCAAAACACTGCGGCGGCTGAACAAGAACAAGAAGATCGACATCGAGATCACGCGCTCCACTTGGCGAACGATCATCCGCAACCTCCGCGGCCTGAACCGCCGGCAGGTCGATCAAATCATTGTGGACGTGGTGGCCGACGACCGCCGCTTCGACGAAGCCGACATCAACGACATCCTGGCCTTCAAGCGGCGTGCAGTGCAGAGCGGCAGCTTGCTCGAATATGTGCAATGCCCGGTGGACATCAACGAAATCGGCGGCATCAGCCGGTTGAAGCGCTGGCTCAAGCAGCGTCAAAACGCCGTCAGCGACAAAGCCACCGAGTTCGGCCTGGAGGCGCCGCGCGGCGTGCTGTTGCTCGGCGTGCAGGGCGCGGGCAAGAGTTTCTGCGCCAAAGCCATCGCCACCGCCTGGCAGCGGCCGCTGCTGCGCATGGACCCTGGAGCGCTGTACGACCGCTACATCGGCGAATCGGAGCGGCGGCTGCGCGACGCGCTGCGGCAGGCTGAGGTCATGGCGCCGATCATTCTGTGGATCGACGAAATCGAAAAGGCCTTCGCCTCCGCCGCCAGCCGCAGCAGCGACGGCGGCCTGAGCCAGCGCATGTTCGGCAGCCTGCTGACTTGGATGCAGGAGCACACCGAGCCGGTGTTCCTGGTCGCGACAGCCAACGACATCGAAGCCCTGCCGCCCGAACTGCTGCGCAAGGGGCGCTTCGATGAGATCTTCTTCGTCGACCTGCCCAAGAAAACCGCCCGCAAACAGATCTTCTCGATCCACTTGAAGAAGCGCAATCGCGACCCGAAGGAGTTTGACATGCAGGCGCTGGCCGACGCTTCGGACGGCTATAGCGGCGCCGAGATCGAGCAGGCCATCATCGCCGGCATGCACGACGCCTTCGCCGAAGGAGAGAACCTGACCACCGAGCGCATCGTTCGCGTTCTGCAGGACTCGCCGCCGCTGTCGGTCACGATGGCAGAGAAAGTCCAGGTCTTGCGCAACTGGGCCAAAGGCCGCTGCGTGCCGGCGGACTGACGCGGTTGTTCGCCAATCGACATAATACAAGGAGCCGCAAGCTTCAGCTTGCGCGATTCGCCCGATAGAGTAGTTTTCCCTCGTGGGGTGCCACTGGCGGCTTGCCCGCCAGTGCGTGGTCCGAAGACACTGGCAGCAAGCTGCCAGTGGCA
>JADFJZ010000198.1 GCA_022565195.1 Planctomycetota bacterium
TCAGCCAGCTCGGCATGGCCAAGAAGATCGAGATCGACGCGGACGACACGACCATCATCGAGGGCGCCGGCTTGACCAAGGACATCCAGGCGCGGATCGCACAGATCCGGGCCGAGATCGAGAACGTCACCAGCGACTACGACCGCGAGAAGCTGCAGGAGCGACTGGCCAAGCTCACCGGCGGCGTGGCGCAGATCAACGTCGGTGCCGCCTCCGAAGCCGAACTCAAGGAAAAGAAAGCACGCATCGAGGACGCGCTGCACGCGACCAGGGCGGCCCAGGACGAGGGGATCGTGCCCGGCGGCGGCGTCTCCTTCATACGCGTCCGGGCCGCGATCGAGAAGTTGCGCGAATACAAGGCCGTCTACGGCAAGAAGAGCGAGGTGACCAGCGAGGACATCGGCCGATTCCGGTACGACGTGGCCGCCGGCATGGACGTCGTGTACAAGGCGCTGAGTGTGCCGACCGCGGCGATCGCCGACAACGCCGGCGCCAAGGGCTCGGTCGTCGTCGCCAGGATCGCCCAGAACGAGGACCAGAACTTCGGGTACAACGCGCTGACGGACACGTACGAGGATCTGATGAAGGCCGGCGTCATCACGCCCGCCAAGGTCGACCGCCTCGCCCTTCAGAACGCCGCCAGCGTCGCCACCGTCCTGCTCGCCGCCGACTGCATCGTCACCGAAAAGCCCGAGTCCAAGGACGACCACGCCGGCCACGGCGGCGGCGGCGGAATGCCCGGTGGCATGGGCGGCATGGGCGGCATGGGCGGCATGATGTAGTCCTCGCGTCCGACGTTATGGCGTGCGTCCTCATCCTTCAAGGAGCCGCGGGCGGAATGAAATCCCGACATGTCGGGAGCCCGCGCGGACTTACGAAGAGTGAGGACGCTTCGCGTTATAGCGCGCGCGACCTCAATGCGTGCGATTGAGGGCGTTACACCGTCTGAGGATCCGAGTGGGCTGAAGCCCACGGCTCGTGGTCTGCTCGGGGCCGGGTCTCGAAAATGGATTGCGGGAAATCCATGCTGCACGATGCGGGGATCTCCATGATGCGAGACTACGGAACGGTCGCAGCAACGGTTGCGAAGAGTCTGTCGCCCGATGCGGGACGTGACCGTCGTATGCAAACCGTCGTTGACCGGTTGTGGGAGCACTTGCAAGATACCGGCGTTTCGTGGGTTGGCTTTTACCTCTACGTTGCGGAGCGGGAGGAAATGGTGCTGGGCCCCCGTCGGGACAAGCCGGCCTGTTCGCCGATCAGCCTGCACGGCGCCTGCGGGCGGGCTTTTTGCGACGACGCGGCGTTGATTGTGCGCGACGTCAAGGAACTCGGCGAAAACTATATTGCCTGCGATCCGAAAGATCGCTCTGAAGTCGTGCTGCCGATTCACGATGCAGGCGGCGCGCCGATCGGCGTGCTCGATCTCGACAGCTTCGACGTGGGCTCGTTCGATGAAACCGACGTCGCCGGCCTGCAGCGCGTATTGGCCGCCGCCGGGCTGAGACGCAAATAGTTCCCTCCGTTCCGCTACAGATTTCCCATCTTCACCCCCATAAGCCCACCAAGAGCCCTATCTTGCGTGGTGTATCCTACGCTTGGTTCGGGGGTAGCTGTATGACGAATGATGAATACAACACACGATTGCAGGAACTTCTCGACAAAGCAGCGGAGTTGCCGCCGGAGCAACAGGCGACGCTGTCGCCATTGATCGAAGAAACGCGGATCATCCACGCGTCGATTCTCGACAGCCGGCGGCACATCGAGGACGCCCTCGCAACCTGGCGGGTCGAATTGAAGTACTTCCTGTTCTCTCTCGAAGCGGCAGCCCGCGAACGTGCTGAGAGCAAAGATTGATCCTCCACCGGCGCCCGGCCGATCCGCCGCGGCGGACCTCGAATGCCGCGTCGCCGCCAACCCTCCGCATTTTCACCCTTTGACAAACTCGTGTGTTTGCGTGTAAATGGAGCGGTGGAGGATCGCGCTATGGCCAAACACGCATCCGGATTCCTGCGGCTCGTCAACGACGCCAAGTCGAGAATCACCGAATGTACCATCGCCGACGTGAAGCCGAGGCTCGACGCCGGCGAGAAGTTCTTTCTCGTGGATGTCCGTGAAGAGCGCGAGTACGCCGCCGGGCACCTGCCCGGCGCGGCGCATCTGGGCAAGGGTGTCATCGAGCGCGACATCGAGCAGGCCGTCCCGGAGACCACCACCGAGATCGTGCTGTACTGCGGCGGCGGATATCGCTCGGCCCTCGCCGCGGACAATTTGCAGAAGATGGGCTACAGCAATGTCATCAGCATGGACGGCGGCATCCGCGCCTGGCGCGAAGCGGGATACTTGATTGAAAGTTGATCGGGGTGCGCCCACGTTGGGACAAGGTTTTCGACCCTCGCGTGAACAATTTCGCGATGACGAGGAGCACCGATGGACGGTTTCGGCACGAAGCAAGTCTTGAACGTCGGGCAATGTCAGCCCGACCACAGCTCGATCCGCCAGTTTCTTCAGGCTGAGTTCGGAGCGGAGGTCGAGTACTGCGCGGACATCTCGGCCGCGATGAAGCGGCTGTGCGAACAGTGGTTTGACTTGGTGCTGGTCAACCGAATTATCGACGCCACGCTGGACGAAGGCTCGGAGTTGATCCAGCAAATGAAAGAGTCGGAGTTCCTGCGCGAGGTGCCCGTGATGATGGTGAGCAATTTCGATTCTGCCCAGATGGCAGCCGCCGATCTCGGCGCGGTTCCGGGCTTCGGCAAAGCGCACCTCGAAGAAAACGAGACGCGGGAACTGCTGCGGCAATACCTCGGAACGCAAAGCCCGACGGCGGATGCCTGACGCCGTTAAGTGGCCAGCAATTCAGCCACGCGCGGCTCTTTGAGCACTTCTTCAGTGGGCACCATGGTGATGACATGCCAGGGGCAGACCTGCGCACACAGTTTGCAGCCGATGCACACCGGCAGGTCGATCGTACAGATGCCCATTGCGTAAGCCGGATGCAGCGGGTCGGTGACCTTATCGATGCAATCCACCGGACAGACCACCACGCAGGCATCGCAGCCTGTACACAGATCTTCATCCAGGATCGCAAGTTGTTTGGGAAGTTTCTTTTTCTTGGCCATTCGGATCGCCCGCACAGAAGACTCAGGATTGAGGACTCAGGACTGAGTGCTGAGCCGCCTGCGCGCCGGAGCTTGGGCGGCGGCACGTGCTGAGTCGGTCATCCCGTTCACATGAGACACTATAGGATAACCATCGGCAGCTTATCCGGCAATATTGCGGCGGCGTTTTGTCGGATCGACGGCCTTTGAATAGATGCGCGTGATGCGGGGTCGGGTCGCGTTTTTGAAGGTCTCCTCAAGATCGTCCAAATGCAGTTCCTGCCCGCCTTTGGCGATGATCAGCCGGCGGGCCAGATCCCCTTCCGTCTCGTTCCAGTAGCCGCAAGCTTCGGGAACGAAGGCCACTTGAAGCCCCCTGCCCAGCAGGCACAGGGCCAGGCGCCGAATCGAACGTTCCAGGCCCACGCCGAAGAGAATGAGGGACGCGGAGCGGAGACGGCTGAGCAGGCGGTCCGCCTTGGGGTTATCGAGGAAATCCGCCGTCCGCCGGCGGAACACGATTTGGCGGTTGCTCTTCCACAGGTTCTTGGGCAAGTCCAGGCTGTTGTTGGCTTCGACGAAGAGGCGCTTTTGGAGCAGCGTAAACGACAGCTTCCGTTCGCCCATGGTGCCTTCGACGCAGTGCCGGGGGAAACCGTCATGGGGCGATTCATCCTCACGGTGGCTGTCGACCGCCGATACGATGGGCAGGTGATACGTGCGGCTCAAAGCGAAGATCTTGCGCAAATTCCTCAGCAGCGCCTCGCGATTCGCCACTGGAACCGCACCCCTCGGATCGAGGAAATCGTGCTGCGTATTCATGTCGATCAATACATATTTGTGCATCACCATGCTCCCCCTCACGGGATAATAGCACCAAGGCCACATGGAATCGAACAGGCCGGCGGAGATTTTCAACTAGATGATAAAACTCAAATGTGCGGGCGTGAGGGTCGGCACGGGTACCAGCACCAGCGCCGGCGGGAAGTCGATTTTTTGGGACGGACGGGGTTGGGGTTGCGCGTCGGGACTACTCGATCTCGACCTCGGTATTTTGGAACCACACGATCACGTCGTTGTCGGTCCCTTCGCGATCGAAGGTGCCGACGATATCCAGCCGACCGTCGCCATCGATATCCACGGCATGGACGCTGTTGATCGGGAAGAACGGGCTGCTGCCAACGGTGTCCGAAGCGTCGCCGAGCAGCGCGTCGGAGACCACGAACTGCTCCGACCAGCTCTCGAACGGCGAATCGCCCAGCGGCGTAAACCAGCGGATGTGCCCGCCGGCCGCCGCGACGATGTCGAGTTGGCCGTTGCCGTCCAGGTCGGCGATCTCCATCGCAGTCGGCACCAAATTGGAATACTGCACGATGTTGAACACATCCCACGGAAACGACTGCGCCGCCGGGTCCAGCGGTCGCCGGAACCACCGCAGCAAGCGGTCGGATTGCCCCAGGGCCAGCACGTCGTTGAACCCGTCGCCGTCCAAGTCGCCGATCTCGAGGATGTCCAATCCCGCCTCGCTCTCGCCGATGGGATGGTCCTGGTGGGAGCCCCACAAGGCGACATCCAGC
>JADFJZ010000199.1 GCA_022565195.1 Planctomycetota bacterium
GGGGCTATTGGAGTCATGCAACAACGGTCTCTCAGGCCCCGACAAATTCAACATCATGGTCAACAGCGGCTGCCTGTCCGGCAGCGCCAACATTGGCGATATTCTCAACGCCAAACTGGCGTTGGACGCCGTCCCCGGCGGATGCGGCGGGTGTACCAGTGACCCCGACTGCGACGATGGAAACGAGTGTACGGACGACGCGTGCGTGGCCGGCGTCTGCGAGAATACCCCGGTGCCGGATAACACCGTATGCACCGGGGGAGTTTGCTGCGGCGGGACGTGCAGCGCGCCGATCTGCTCCTTCGACATCGACTGTGATGACGCGAACGAGTGTACGACCGATACGTGCATGAATCCCGGCACCTGCTCCGCGGCCTGCAACAACACGCCCGTCGCGGATGATACTGCCTGCAGTGGCGGCGCTTGCTGCGGCGGGACGTGCACCGCGGCCGTTTGCTCCATCAACCTCGATTGCGACGATGCCGACGCGTGCACGACGGACACCTGTTCAAGTCCTGGAACCTGCGTTGCCGCCTGTTCGAATGATCCGGTTATCTGCCCGCCCGGCGAAACCTGCGTCAACGGCATGTGCGAGCCGGAGGTTTGCAACAACGACGGCACCTGCGAGCCCGGGGAGGACTGTAACAACTGCTCGAACGACTGTATCAGTGGTACCACCAGCGGAGCCGTATGCGGCAACGGCATCTGTGAAGCGGGTGACGGGGAAGACTGTGTGTCGTGCTCAGCCGATTGCAACGGCAAACAAAACCAAAGGCCGAGCGGGCGTTTCTGCTGTGGTGACGGCGATGGAGAGAATCCGGTCGGCTGCGGCGACAGCCGTTGCACCGACGGCAACTGGGATTGCACCGACGTTCCCAGCGAGGGGGGCACTTCGTTCTGCTGCGGCGACACCATGTGCGAGGGTGACGAGGACAGCTTCAACTGCGAGATCGACTGCGGCCCGCCGCCGGTTTGCGGCGATGGAGCCTGCGAAGGCGCCGAGGATCTGTGCAATTGCGGCACGGATTGCCCGGGAGCCACCGCTGACGAAACGGGTCAGTGCAACGACGGCGTGGACAACGACTGCGACGGCGCAGTCGATTGCAACGATAGTGATTGCTCGGGCGATCCGGCGTGTTCTTCGTGCGGCGGTAACCGCAGCTTCTGCGAGTTCAACAGCGATTGCTGCTCGAACAACTGCAAGAGCGGCACATGCCGCGGCAATTGAGCTGCGGAATACATGACGTGAACAAACGGGCGGGGTCGGCTTCTACCGGCTCCGCCCTTTCTTATGCGCGGATATCGAAAGACGCCTCGTGCCTCCCCTCAGTCCTCAGTCCTCAGCACTCAGCACTCAGCACTTCTTCAGGGTCCCCAGTTGCCGAGCAGCAGCGCGAGGTCGAAGGCGCTGACGGCGCAGTCGCCGTCGAGGCCACCGGGGTCATGCAGCTCGAACGCGACCAGTTGATTGGTGCTCAATGGGTCGCCCTCGTCAACAATGCCCAGCAGCGCGCGGCTCCCCCCGGGCAGCGGCTCAGGCAAGATCGGCCAACATATTCGTGGGCCCGACCCCGCCGCCGAGGCCGGGGGCGGTGCGGATCGCGGCGGTGACGAATTGCTTGGCGCCTCGCACGGCGCCTACCAGCGGTTCGCCGCGCGCCAGACGGGCGGTGATGGCAGCGGACAGCACGCAGCCCGTGCCGTGGGTGTTGGTGCTGTCGATGCGCTCGGCGGTGAACTCGTGGAACTCTCCGCCGGACCACAGCAGGTCCAGCGCCGGCCCCGTAGCGTGCCCGCCTTTGATCAAAACATGCTTCGGACCTAGTTCGGCGACCGCGCGAGCGGCGTGTTCCATCGTGGCGCGGTCGGTCACCTCGATTCCAGTGAGCGCGGCGGCTTCGGGCAGGTTGGGCGTGACGCAGAAAGCGTGCGGCAGGAGCCTGCTCTTCAGCGATTCGACGGCGTCCTCATCGAGCAATGCGGCGCCGTGCTTGCTGATCATCACGGGATCGACGACCAGCGGGAACTCGAATTCCGCCGCCCGCTCCGCCAGGGCGTTGATGATCGCGGCACTGCCCAAGGCGCCGGTCTTGGCAGCCTGCGGCGGGATGTCACTCAGCACCGCGTCGAGTTGCGCAACGATGAACTCGGGGTCGATATGACGCACGGCGGAGACCGATTGTGTATTCTGCACGGTGAGCAGCGTGACGACGCTCATGCCGTAGACGCCGTGTTGATGGAACGTCTTGAGGTCGGCCTGCAGGCCCGCCCCGCCGGACGGGTCCGAGCCGGCAATCGTCAAAGCTACCGGAGTCATGGCGCGTGCTCGATGAGCGGTGTGTGGATCTTCCAGATCATCCGCTACGGTGCTGTTGTTGTCAATTCGTCAGGAACGTGAAGCGTCGCTCGTGAAGCGTGAAGCGGGACGCGAAGAGGCAAGCCGATGGCCTGCCGTTGCGGACTCGCCGATTCTTGACTTTGGCGGAGCGCGCGAGATAGGCTTCACATCGCTGGACGCTGCTGACGTGAAACAGAAAGAGATGGTATTGAGTGGGCATGGAACGATACGAGTTCGGGATCATTGGCGGCGGGATCGTCGGGCTGTCGACGGCCCTGGCGCTGACCGGGCGCGGCTGTCGTTCGCTGGTGGTCGTCGAGGCGGAAGGTACGCTGGCCGCCCATCAGAGCGGGCGGAACAGCGGCGTGATCCACTCCGGGCTGTATTACACGCCCGGCTCCGAAAAGGCCAGAAACTGCACGATAGGCCGGGAAGAATTGTACCGTTTCTGCGCGGAGCACGGGATCCCGCACCGCCGCTGCGGCAAGATCGTGGCTGCGGTCGACGAGCGGGAACTGCCCGCGCTCGATCGGCTCCAGAAGACCGGCGAAGCGAACGGGCTGGTCGGCCTGCGGATGCTCTCACCGGAGGAGCTTCGCGAACGCGAACCGCACGTTCGCGCCGTGGCGGCATTGCTCGTGCCGGACACGGGCGTCGTCGATTTCGCTGAAGTGACCCGCTCATTCGCGAGAATCGCGACGGAGCGCGGCGCCCGAATCCGAACCGGGTTCGAGGTGCGGCGTGTTCATCAATATCGAAATCAGATTGTCCTCGCCAGCCGGCAAGAGGAGGTCGCCTGTCGCTTCGTGATCAACTGCGGCGGGCTGCAAGCGGACAGAGTCGCACGCATGTGCGGCCTCAATCCGGACGTGCGGATCATTCCGTTTCGCGGCGAGTTTCACGAAGTGCGACCGGCACGCGCGCACTTGGTGAAGCACTTGATCTATCCAGTGCCCGATCCGCAGATGCCGTTCCTTGGCGTTCACTTCACGCGCGGGATCGACGGGCGGGTTCTGGCCGGCCCGAACGCCATGCTCGCCTTCGGGCGGAAGAGCTACCGTCGCGCAGGTATCTCTCTCCGCGACACCTCAGAGATGTTGGCGTACGCGGGATTCTGGCGGATGGC
Source organism: Planctomycetota bacterium (assembly GCA_022565195.1). The sequence goes on from JADFJZ010000199.1 coordinate 3,465, forward strand.
CCGGAAGCACTGGCGTACGGGTCTGAGCGAGTGTTATCGGACGTTGAGCAAGCGTGCCCTCAGCCGGGCACTCCGGCGAATGATCCCGGATCTGAGCAAGGAGGACCTGCAACCCACCCAAGCCGGTATCCGTGCCCAGGCGGTCGGACAAGACGGTCGGCTGATCGATTATTTTCGGACTGTGCGGGCGGAACGAATGATCCATGTCCTCAACGCCCCGTCGCCCGCGGCGACAGCCTCCCTCGCCCTGGGGCGTCAAATCGCCGAATGGGCAGCAAATGCCGCAGGATGATAGCCCTTAGCAGCGGCCCCCCGTCGGGAACGACTGGCCTTTCCGCGAGATTGGATCCCAAACGAGGAGATTAGTTGAATTCGTATCAATTCTGTACTATATTACATCGATGTAGAGAGTAGGTTGAATTGCAGGTGGGCTTGTCCATGCTCTCGTTGACTCGCAAGGCTGATTATGCACTCGTCGGACTGGTCGATCTGGCCCGGCGAGCGCCCGAAAAAGCCAGTGCCCGCCAACTGGCCGAGAGTTCCAAGGTGCCTTTGCCCATGCTGATGAACATCCTGAAAGAGCTCGTGGCCGGCGGCATCGTTGTTTCGACGCGCGGGATGAACGGTGGGTATCGCCTGGCCAAAGACCCCGGCGAGATCACGCTTCGGGAACTCATCCAGACGATTGAGGGACCGATCAATCTCACGATTTGCTGCGCCGAATCGAGCGAGCTCAACCAAGATGAGCAGTGCGACCTGTCGGGTTCGTGCCCGACCGAGGCGCCGATCCACAAGGTCAACGAGATCTTTCGTAGTTTTCTCGACCGGGTCACGTTGGCCCACTTGTTGACCGACGACGTGCCGATCACGATCGGCCTCACTGAGGTGATGAACAAAATCGCACCGCAGCCGGCAATGTCATCCGGCTAACCGAAGGCGGGCGTTGAGAATGAAGATGATTCGCTAAAAGGAGTACGGATTCAAATGGCCATCGAACTAACTGAAAGAGCAGCCCAGGAAGTGAAGACGATCTTCGAGCAGAACAGTCTGCCCGCCGAGAAGTCGTATCTGCGCTTGGGCGTCAAGGGCGGCGGCTGCAGCGGGTTCAGCTATGCGCTGGATCTCACCGAGACCAAGAACGACAACGACGAGGAGTGGGAGATCCACGGCGTCAAGGTCATCTGCGATCCCAAGAGCTACGTCTATCTCAACGG
>JADFJZ010000200.1 GCA_022565195.1 Planctomycetota bacterium
CTACGGCCGCCAGTACTTCAACGCTCACGAACCCTTCCTACACACACTCGTCCCCGCCGTCGTCGATTCGATGGGCGAGGCATTTCCGGAACTGCGCAAGAATCCCAATCGTATCACAGAGATCATCCGCGATGAAGAAGAGTCGTTCGGCAGAACGTACGAGCGCGGGATGGGACTTTGGTGGTCATATGCGGGATGGGCTGTCTGGCATCAGATTTCCCGAGAAAACAAGGACAAGCACGCTTCAGGTGATCCGAGCGCGATCGGAGTGCGGGGGTCAGGCGCGCGAGCCGTCAACCCAAAAGAGCCCGATCCAGATTATATGATGCCACAAACGACAATTACGATACGTAGTGCTGACGGCACCATCCTCGACAATTTCCATGTCGAGGAGCTAACTGCGGAGAGAACCAAGAGATTTTGCAAGCAAACGCCCATCATCAGCGGCGAGGACGCCTTCAAATTGCACGACACCTATGGATTTCCCATTGACCTCACCGAACTGATGGCGGAGGAATGCGGACTGACAGTCGATCTTGGCGAGTACGAACTCCTAATGGAGGAAGCACGTGCTCGGGCGCGCGCCTTTTCCAAGAAGGAAGCGACCGATATCGTTGTGCCCGAAGGCCATCGCACTGATGATTCATTCAAGTATGACCACCTGGAACTCGACGCTCAAGTGGCGTTTTGGTCGATCACTTCGGGAGATCCCGATCTAACTCGCCTCGGAATTGGCGAGGGGGATTCGGCGACCATTTTTCTGGACAGAACATGTTTCTATGGCGAGCAAGGCGGGCAAGTCGGAGATGTTGGCGTAATAGAAGGCGACGGTTGGAAGTTTGAGGTCACCGGTACATTCTGGGGCAAACACGTCGTCGCTCATGTAGGCACGCTGCGATCCGGGGAGCTGCGCTCTGGCCCAGGGGTGCCAATTGAAGTCGTCGCTCGAGTGGACAAGTCCCGTCGGATCCGAACGATGCAGAATCACACCTCGACGCACATCATGAACTGGGCGTTGCGGGATGTGTTGGGGGATCATGTGGATCAAAAGGGGTCGCTGGTTGATCCGGAGAAGACGCGGTTTGACTTTTCGCACCGCAAAGCCGTGAGCGCCGAGGAGTTAGTTGCAATTGAGGAGAAGTCGAACCAGAAGATCCGTGAGAATCTGGAAGTCCACACCAACGACAATGAGCCCGTCCCATATGAGGACGCGATCAAGATCAACGGTCTGCGGGCGGTATTCGGCGAGAAGTACCCAAGCAAGGTGCGCGTCGTCTCCATCGGGGTGCCAGTCGCCGAATTACTCCGCAACGCCGAGAATGCGGAATGGATGAATTACTCGGTCGAGTTTTGCGGCGGGACGCACTTGAAGCGCACGGGCGAAGCAGAGCTGTTTCGCATCATCGAAGAAACGTCCGTGGCCAAGGGGATTCGGCGTATCACGGCGGTGACCGGCGAGCGGGCGAAGAAGTGTGACGAAAACGCGCGGACACTGCTGTACGAATGCGAGCAAGTCGCGGCGCTGCCGGAGGCCGAACTCGCGGAGCGGGTGGCTGATTTTGGGCGCCGGGTGAATGACGAGGATCTGCCGTATCTGGCGCGGCTGACGTTGCGCGAGAAGCTTGCGGAGCTCCAATCTCGGGTTAAGAAATACGCCAAGAAGCAAGCGGGGTCGAGCGCCAAGGATGTTCGGGCGGTGGCTGAGGGGCTGCTGGCGGAGGCAGAATCTGTGGGCGCCTCGAAGGTGATCGTGGGCGAGATGCCGTCCGCCGGGCCGGAGCAGATTCGCGAAGCGATCGACTACCTGCGTACCGAAGCTGGATCGGCCGGCATTTGTCTCGGATGCGTCAACGGTGAGAAAGTGCTGCTGTTCGCCGCCTTCACTAACGACTTGGTCGGCAAAGGGCTCAAAGCCGGTGATTTGATCAAAGCGGTGGCCCCTGCGGTCGGCGGGGGCGGCGGCGGGAAGCCGGAACTGGCCCAGGCGGGCGGCAAGAACCCCGCCGGGCTGCCCAAAGCCCTGGATACAGCGCGGGATTGGCTCACAGCGCATCTGCAACCGTGACCGCCGGCCCGCCGTACAACAGCTTGACGATGGCCCGAAGCCTCTGTAGTGTATGGGGTTTATGTGCGGCGGGACGGGCTCGCCCCACTGCGGGCTCGCCCAATTAAAGTGTGATGGCCGGGCCGCCAGTTAGCGTTTCGGTGACTTCCACAGGCCCAATCGCTCTGTTTTTTCGTTTCTTACATTAGAAAGTTCCACTGCTCGAGTTGCCCTTATGCTTCCAGCAAAGAAGACATCCAAGACCCGGACGCGTACCCGTAGAGCACATCATGCGCTCAGGGCGCCGGCGGTGACCACCTGTCCCATGTGCGGGCAGGCCAAGCTGCCGCACGCCGCCTGCGACAATTGCGGCTTTGTCAACGCCAAGGTCCAATTGAAACAAAAGACCGAAGAGTCCTGATCCCCTTTGGTGGAGTTTGGCATAGATGCGTATCGCCCTTGATGCAATGGGTGGAGATCATGCGCCCGCCTGCGTGGTGCAGGGCTCGGTAGAGGCGCTGAAGCTGTACGAAGATGTGGAGGTTGTCCTCGTCGGCGATCAGCAGCGGATCGAATCCGAACTGCCGGGCGGTGCGTGCCCGGATCGCATGCAGATTGTTCACACCACTCAAGTCATCGAGATGGGTGAACATCCACTTGATTCGCTGAGGCAAAAAAAGGATTCGTCCATCGCCCGACTGGTTCAAATGGGCGCGCGCGGAGACGTGGACGCGGTCATCAGCGCCGGTAACACCGGCGCTTACGTAGCCGGCTGCCAGCTTCGTATGCGAACGTTGCCGGGCATCGCCCGGGCCGGCACGGCGGTGACGATTCCTTCGTTCTACGGGCCTTTCGTGTTGTGCGACGTCGGTGCCAATATCGAGCCCAAGCACCACCATTTGTACCAGTACGCGATCATGGGCCAATTGTACGCCAAACACATCGTGGGCCTGGAGCGGCAACGCGTGGGCCTGCTCTCGGTCGGCGAGGAGAACGTCAAAGGGACGAGCGTCATCAAGCAGGCCAACGAACTGCTGAGCAATGATCCGGACATAGAGTTCGTCGGGAATATTGAGGGGCGCGACTTGTTCGAGGGCGCCTGCGACGTGGCGGTCTGCGACGGATTCGTCGGCAATATCATCCTGAAGCTGTTCGAGGGACTGTCACGCGGCATTTTCGAGACCGTTGCCAAGGAGATCGTGCAGGAGGATCCAGCCCTCAAAGCGCCATTTGATGCCGTGGTGAAAAAAGTGTGGAAGAAGCACGATTACACCGAGTACGGCGGGGCTCCATTGTTGGGCGTGCGCGGCGTGGCCATGCTTTGCCACGGCAGCAGCGACGCCCGCGCCATCCGGAGCACGATCCGCTCCGCCCGCGATTTCGTGACGCACAAACTGAACGATCTCCTCGCAGATCGGTTTTCCGCTGTAGGGACGACCAGTTCATGAATGACTTGATGGGCATCGTCGTTCGAGGCACGGGGTGTGGCTTGCCCGACCGTGTCGTGACGAATGCGGATTTCGAGAAGACCCTCAACACCTCCGACGAGTGGATCACCGCGCGGACGGGGATCAAGGAGCGTCGCTGCTCGGTGCCGGGAGAGTCGACGCTGACGATGGGCCTGCAGGCGACCCGCCGGGCGCTGGATGACGCCGGCATGTCCCCTGAAGAGCTGGACTTGATCGTCTTCGCAACCATCAGCCCGCATTTCCCCCTGCCGGCGACCTCCTGCCTGTTGCAGGCCGAGTTGGGCATCCGTGATATCCCCGCGTTTGATATCGGGGCTGCGTGCTGCGGATTCATGTACGGCATGATCGTGGCCGGCAACATGCTCCAGAACGGGGTTTACAAGAATGTTCTGGTGGTCGGCTCCGAACAAATGTCGTCCATCACCGACTACGAGGATCGGGCCAGTTGTGTCTTGTTCGGCGACGGCGCGGGTGCTGCGATCTTTTCCTCGACTGACGATCGTCGCAAGGGTCTGGTTTTCTGCTCCATGGGAGCGGATGGGCAGGGCGCCAAGCAGATCTGGATTCCCGCCGGTGGGTCGTATGAGCCGGTGTGCCAGAGGACGCTTGACGAGCGCCTGCACTACGTTCGCATGAAGGGTCGAGAAGTCTACAAGTTCGCCGTGCAGAAAATGCACGAGGTCATTGAAGAAGCGCTGGACGCGGCGGGCGTGACTCCGGACGAACTCGCGCTGGTGATTCCGCATCAGTCAAACCTGCGGATTATCGAGTCGGCCCGCGAGAAGCTGGGCCTGCCGCCGGAGAAAGTCATGGTCAACATCGAGCGCTACGGCAACACGTCGTCGGCTTCGGTGGTCATCTGCCTCGACGAGGCCCGCAGGGAAGGGCGCATCAAAGAAGGCGACCTGATTCTGATGGTGGCCTTCGGCGCGGGGCTGACGTGGTCGTCCGCGCTGATACGTTTGTAGGTTGAACTGCACCGCATTCGGTCTCGAAAGAACAATGTCGAAAACCGCATTCATTTTCCCCGGTCAGGGCTCACAGTGGGTGGGCATGGGCAAGGACCTTGCCGAGGCCAACGATCATGCCGCGCGCGTGTTCAATCAGGCCAACGAAATACTGGGATTTGATTTGTCCGGCATCTGTTTCGACGGCCCCC
>JADFJZ010000201.1 GCA_022565195.1 Planctomycetota bacterium
GCGCCGTACTTGCTCAGCTCACTCGCCAGTGTGGTCAGTCCTGCACCCACCAAGCAGAAGGTGATTTCAGCGTCGCCGTCGATCTCGCGGGCAGCGGTCAACAATTGACGAACGGCGGGATGCAACTCCCCGCCGCGCTGCTCTGCAAATATCAAAATCTTGCTCATCGGAGCACTTGACTCCTAAACTCTAAAAATCTTGAACTCCGAAACTCTCAAATCACTTTCGCTTCTTCGCGCAACAAGCGCACCAGCTCCTTGGCCATCTCTGCCGGTTCGCCCTCGACGATCCGGCAGGCGCCGCGGGCAGCCGGCGGCGTGAGCGAGAGCACATCGCTTCGAGGCCCGCCAAGTTCGCCAAAGCCCTGCAAATCGCCGCTGCCGATCGTCTCGACGGGTTTCTTCTTCGCCTTCATGAGGTTCGGCAATGAAGGGTAGCGCGCCTCGACCAGGCCTTTTTCGCAGGTCAGCAGCACGGGCAGTGGACATTCCATGACTTCTTCGGCGCCCTCGATGCGCCGTCGCGCGGTGATTTTGTCCGCTTCCGCCTCCAGCCCGACGATCGCTCCGACGTGCGGGAGGCCCAGAAACTCCGCCAACGCGGGGCCGATCTCGCCGGCATCCATGTCGATGGCCTGTTTGCCGATGAGGATCAAGTCGAACGGCTGCGGCTGCTGCTTGATCGCCAGCGACAGCACCTCGGCCAGATACAATTCGTCGTGGCTCACGAAGGCGTCGTCGTTCAAGTGAATGCCGCGGTCCGCGCCCATGGCCAGCGCCGTCCGCAGGATTTCGCTCGATTTCTCCGCCCCGATGGTCAGGGCCACAATTTCTTCAACAGGCAAGCCCTTCTCGCGCAACTGCACGGCCTGCTCGATGGCAAACTCGTCGAACGGGTTCAGCACCAGTTTCAGGCCGGCGGTCTCGATCGACCGGCCGTCCCCGCCGATCTTGATCGACGCGTTGGAATCCGGCACTTGCTTGATGACAGTCAGAATCCGCATGAGTGGTCCAGACTCCTCTAATTACGTCGTTATTGAATCCTGCTCAGACGATGCAATCGTGACGTCCGCCACATGACGAAGTCACATCGAAGGATCCTGCCACAGGCTTGCCGATTAGCAGCCGTTCCAAGGTGTCGTTGGTTCTCCTTCGAGTAGCATTGACAGCGTAGCAACCGACAAGCCGAACGATCGCAGAAATGGAATACTAGCGGGTTTTGAGTGATCTGACCAGCGCGTCGCCTCAGCGTGCTGGACGGGATCGCGTGACCCAGTCGGCGACAGCCTCCAGGCCCTCGTCGTGCAGAGCACTGACCCGCCAGATCGGGCGATCCCCGCCCACCGAGTTCAAGAGATTGCCGTGGGTGGCGTCGGCGCCGGGCAAATCGCACTTGTTGAGCACGTAGGCGCTGGCGATTTCCATGATGCCGGCTTTGGAGAACTGGATGTCGTCGCCGCTTTCGGGCATGAGCAGCAGAAGAATCTCCTTGGTGATTTGAAGCACGGCGGTGTCGCCCTGCCCTGCTCCCACTGTCTCGAGCAGGATGGTGTCGAATCCGAATCCGTCCAGCAATTCGATGACTTGCCCGACGCGCGGACCAAGTCCGCCCTGCTCGTTCGACGACGACAAACTGCGCACGAAGAAGCCCTCGTCCGGCTCGGCCCGCATCATCCGCAGCCGATCGCCCAGCAACGCCCCGCCGGTGACCGGGCTCGTCGGATCAACCGCCACAACGGCCACTTTCTGGCCTCGGGCGCGCAGCAGGCCCGACAGCTTGGCGATGAACGAACTCTTGCCCACGCCCGGCGCGCCGGTCACGCCAATGATTCTGGCGTGTCCGTTCGTCTCGGCATCGCGCAGGCTGAAGCCTGCGGCTCCTTGGCCTGCTGTTCTCTGGCGCTGCACTTGCGTAATCAGGCGGGCGAGTGATTTGACGTCGCCCTTCGCATAAGTGTCCAAAAGCGCCTTTGTGTCGCGCCCGTTCCTCGATGCCGCCAGCTTTCGGATCGCGGCGACGATCTCGGCGATGGAAGATCCCGGGTTGAACACCTCCGCCACGCCGAGGTCGCGCAGGGCCGGGTAGTCCGCCTGCGGAATGATGCCGCCCAGAACCACCGGCACATCCTCGATGCCGTAATGCTTCTGCCACTTGAGCACTTCGGGCATGATGGTCATGTGGGCCGCGCTGTGCAGGCTCACGCCGACGATGTCGGCATCCTCCTGCATGGCTGCATGTACACTGGCCGCCGGCGTCTGCCACAGGCCCGTGTAAATAACCTCAATGCCCTCGTCGCGAAAACTCCGCGCCAGCAATTTCACGCCACGATCATGCCCGTCCAGCCCGACCTTGGCCAACAATACTCGAATCGCGTAATCCATACGACAATGATAGTTCCAAGAGAAAAGAGTGCAAGCGGGCTAGTGTGTTAAGAAGTTCACCACTCGGGGCCGCCGCTGTAGGTACCGTAGACTTTTTGTAGGGCTTGCATCATTTCGCCGACGGTGGCGCCGGCTTTGGCGGAGGCGATCAGGGCGGGCATGACGTTGGCTTGATCGCGGGCGTCCTGTTCGAGGCGGTTTAGGGCGTCGGCGTGGGCCTTGGCGTTACGCGTGCTGCGAAGTGTGGAAAGCCGTTTCTTTTGCAGGTCCTCGACTTCCTGGCCTATCTGCAAGATCTCGATCGGTTCCTCTTCCTCGCGGAATTCATTCACGCCGACGATGATCTTTTCCTTCGACTCAACTTGCCGGCTCTCCGCCAGCGACGACTCGGCAATGGCGCGGCGGAAAAAGCCGTGGTCGATGGCATTGAGCACGCCGCCGAGGTCCTCGATCTGCGTAAAGATCCGGTTCGCTTCCGCCTCGATCTCATCGGTGAGTTTTTCGACGAACCAGCTTCCGCCAAGCGGGTCGGCGGTCTGCGTGACGTTGGTTTCGTGGGCCAGCACTTGCTGCGTGCGCAGGGCCAGCTTGACTGCGTCCTCGGTCGGCAAAGCCAGCGTTTCATCCATGCTGTTGGTGTGCAGCGATTGCGTGCCGCCGAGCACCGCCGCCATGGCCTGATAGGCCACGCGGACCACGTTGTTCATCGGCTGCTGTCCGGTGAGGCTCACGCCGGCGGTCTGGGCATGGCAGCGCAGTTTCCAGCTTCGTTCGTCCTTGGCGCCGATCTTATCGCGCATGTGCCTGGCCCAGATGCGCCGGGCCGCCCGGAACTTGGCGATTTCCTCGAAGAAGTCGTTGTGCACGTCGAAAAAGAAACTCAGCCGCGGCGTGAAACTGTCCACGTCCATGCCGCGGGCGATGCATTCATCCACGTAGCACATGCCGTCGGCCAGCGTAAAAGCCAGTTCCTGCGCCGCGTTCGAGCCCGCCTCGCGGATGTGATAGCCGCTGATGCTCACTGTGTTCCATTGCGGCATGTGCTCGGTGCAATACTCGATGGTGTCGATCACCAACCTGACGCTCTCGCGCGGCGGGAAGATGTATTCGTTTTGAGCGTGAAACTCCTTGAGAATATCATTCTGCAGCGTGCCGCGCAGCTTCGCCAGCGGCACGCCTTGATCCTCGGCCACGCAAACATAAAACGCCAGCAACATTGCCGCCGGCCCGTTAATGGTCATCGACGTGCTGACCTCGGCTAGGTTGATGCCGTCGAACAGCCGCCGCATGTCGTCTAGTGACGAAATCGACACGCCGCACTTGCCCACTTCGCCGAGCGCCAATGGATCATCGCCGTCCCGGCCCATCAGCGTCGGCAGGTCGAACGCGGTGCTCAGGCCGGTCTGGCCTTTCTTGAGCAGAAACTTGAAACGCTGATTCGTATCTTCGGCAGAGCCGAAACCGGCGAACTGCCGCATGGTCCACAGACGCCCGCGATACATGTCGCGATGGATGCCGCGGGTGTACGGAAATTGCCCCGGCTCACCGACGTGATGCTCGCCGCTGTCTTCTGGACCAACGAAGGGTTTGGCATTCGTCGCGACGGTGTCCGCTGCGCAGGCTCGTTGACTGGGACTTGCCGTTGATGACAATCTTGATTGTATGCTCATGATTTGATCCCGCAGTTACTCAGTAACGGTACGCTCCCCGATACGCCATGCGTGTCCCATGATCGCAGCGCCAAGGAGCCGCAGGCTTCAGCCTGCGCGATTTCGCGAGTGTCGTCACGTCCACTGCCCTTTGAAGCATCGCGCAAGCTGAAGCTTGCCGCTCTTTGGATTCTAGTGTTTCGTCCAGGCCGCCGGCCGTTTTTCCAGAAACGCGCTCATGCCTGCTTTGGATTCTTCCTGGCCGAAACAATTCGCGAATTCACCGATCTCATCGCCGGACGCCAACGCCTGCTTGACCCGGGCAATTGCCGCGGGGCCGGCTTTCACCAGTTTATCGAAGAAGGCGCTCACCAAGGGTTCGAGGTCTTCCGTCGAGTTGACGATCTCGTCCAACAGGCCGATTTCGCAGGCCCGATCGGCTTTGATACTCTCGCCGCTGAACATTAGCTGTTTGGCCAGCGCCGGGCCGACGAGTTTGGGCAGTCGAATCGTTCCCCCCCATCCGGGGATCAGTCCCAGCAGCACTTCCGGCTGGCCGATGTTGATGCTCTTGACAGCGAATCGGAAGTCGCAGGCCATGGCCAGTTCACACCCGCCGCCCAGCGCGGCGCCCTGAATG
>JADFJZ010000202.1 GCA_022565195.1 Planctomycetota bacterium
GTGGTGAACAATTGATACTGCGCAAACTGTGCTGAGTTGGCTGTCGGTACCAGACAGTCAATCGCCGCCACTCGACCGGCGAAGTTGGCCTCGGCATATTCGACACTCAAGAGTTGCTGCGCCAGCGTGATCGCTGCCCCTTCGCTGCCCGACTCCACTGCAAGCGTCATCACTTGAATGTCCGGGATGATATCGACGAGCGTTCCATTGAGCGCCGTGGCGGTGGCCGATGCCACTTGCAAAAATGTATCTCCGCTCAGGCCTTGATCGAAACCGATCAGAATCAACCCCGGCACGAACACATCGGCGCCCTCGCCCGTACCGAGGAAATCGTCGCTGCTCAAGTCGGGCAGGTCATCAACCGTGTTGCCCGTGCCGCCGTTGTCGTTCGCGTTGTCGTTGCCGTTGTCATTAGAGTTGGAGTCGCCCGGGCCGCAGTGGCCAAACACCAGCAGGCAGCCCGCCATCAGCATCCCCGCAGTCAGCCACTTTCGAGATTCTGTCCGCATGTCCGGTTCCCCAGTTCAGGAAGGCATTGCTCGCGTTCTGTTCAGCGCGCCCCGGCGCGCACCCTTTGCATTTATCCTAGCACCAGTTCAGTGGGAAAGACAACTCGGATTCGACTCCAGGAAGGAACTTACCGCAGAGATCGCAGAGGACGCAGAGAAAGTTCTTGGATAGAAAACAACAAGGCTTCTCTGCGCTCTCTGCGTGCTCGGCGGTTTCTCTTCTGTATGCCACGGCTCCTTGAAAGATCCAAGTTTTCAGGCAGAGCCTAATTCAGAAAGTGCTCTTCGATGTACTTTGCGGCCTGCTTGAATTGGCGTGCGGCTTCGGCGAAGTCGACCGTCATGGACTTGATTTGCTGGGGTGTCTTGACGCGGGCCTGGCCTGCGAACTTGGTGTTCAGCGGGATTTGAGCCGACGGGCCATTGGAGAGTGTGGTTTCCACTTCAACGCTGAGCAAGTAATCGATCAGTTTCTCCGCACCTTCGGGATTCGGGCAATCTTTGACCACCGACAATGTGTTGGGAATGAACAATGTGCCGATCTGCGTCGAGTCCGTATCGAGATAAACGATCTTGACCGGGCTGCCGGCGGCGATTTCGAGCATGGCGTCATCAGTGTCGGTCAAGGCGCAGTGCAATTCGCCCCTGCCGACCGCCTGGGCACAGCCGCGGTTGCCCGACAGGATTTGAACGTCGTTGGCTTTGATGTCCGCCAACCACTTCGCCGCCCGCTTTTCGCCCAGGGATGCGAAGAGGCAAGCGACGTGCGAAGCCGTGGTGCCGAAGAGCGGTTTGGCGATGCCGACCTTGTTCTTCCACTTCGCGTCGGTGAGGTCGAAGATCGATTTCGGTTCCGCATCGGGCTTCACGAGCTTCGTGTTGACGATGAGCACGCGCGCCCGGGCGGCGAAGCCGAACCAGAAGTTGTCGGGATCTTTGAATTGCCTGGGATAGTTGGCGGCTTCGGGCGGGTTGCACGGCTGAAGCAGGCCTTCCTGCTTCAGGCGGATCGTGTTGACGATCTCATTGTTCCAAAACACATCGCAGCGCGGCCTGTTTTTCTCGGCGCGAATGCGATTGACCAGCCCGATGGTCTTGGTCGCCTCGGCATCATAAACCACCCGCACATCGATCCCCGTTGTCCGCTCGAACGCTTCGAGGATCGGCTCGGAAAAGCCCCTGTCCAAGGCGGTATAGACGACTACCGGTTGCGAATCACCCGCACCGGCGGCGAGCAGGGTACAACACAGCATCAGCGTCGCTATCATCGGCCCTCCTCACTCGGCTTGAAGGCGCCGCGGATTCGAGCAATATCCTCGTAGTACTTCAGCGTGGTCTCCAGATTGCGCAGCTCGTTGTTGAGATCCTGGAGTTCCTTTTCATCCGGCTTGTTTTCCTCATCGGCGGAGCGGAGGTCGATGTATTGTTGCACGATGCCCACTGCCCGGCGCTGATAGTTCACGGCTTCGACGAGATAACCCAACAAGTAAAGCGAACGGGCGTAGGTATCCACAATGGCGGGCGAGCCCCCTTCGGTAACGTCGTAGGCGAGTCTGGCCGCCAGATGGGCGAGTTCCGGCCAGCGACGGTCCAGGTTCTCGGCGTTGCCCGCGGTCATCAGCGTCCAGGCGATGTTATTGAGGGCTCGATACTTGTCTGCGTGCGTCTTGATGACGTCACGAGCGAAGTCTTCCGCCGCTATATCGTCTTTCAAGTGAGTATACAGAATCGTGAACTTCAGAGTCAGTGCGTCCTCGACTTCGAAGGTGTCGGGGAATTTCGCAAGCAGCTCGTTGGCGAGATCGAGGGCCGTGCTCCAATTCTCGGCTTTCTCAGCCTCCTCGATCTTCTTGACGAGTTCCGGATCCGCATATTCGGGTTCGGGGGGCTCGCCGGGTCGGCGAATCTTGTATGAGCCGTCGATGACCTTCTCGATCACGGCCTTCGCTTCGAGCGGGTGGCCTTGCCAGGCGAGGATGCCTTCCTTGTTGATCACGAACACGTGCGGCAATGGCCTCCGGCCGGCGGCTTTCATGTACGAAATGGTCGTGTTGCTGTCGTTGTCAACCGCGATGCGCAGGTTCAGCTTGCTGAACTCGGGGTAGTTCTTGACGAACGCTTCCACCCGCTCCACAGGCTCGTCGGAAATCGCGATGACCCGGATGTTGGATTCCTTGAATTTGCGCTGGATCCCCGCAAGCGTGAGCAGGCTCTCGGTCGAGGGTTTGGCCCAGGTCGCCCAGAAGGCAACGACATAAATGTTGTCGCTGGCCTGCCCGACAACGCGGACCGGCTCGCCGAGCACCCAGCGCTTGATCGCCAGCGGCGGTGCGGGTTCGCCTTCGTCCGCCGCCAAGACCGGGGCCGGCATAACCGTCGAAACAAGCAGAGATAAACCGATCATTCCGAGCTTCATGATGCATCTCCGTGTCGCCCTTGCGTGGACCGCACGGGCGCTTCGCTCGTTCATTCTTCCTATTACGACGCAGTTCCAACGCCCCATCGCTCTGCAGCGCCTGCTAAACGGCAAGCCATCGGGAGGCCGTTGCGATCCGACTTCGTCGGTTAGCAGATTCATCAATCTGACGCGGGTGCCGTACTCCCCAGTCGCTGCGGCATGTCCGCCAGCACATAGGCCACGGTGGCCAGCACCGCTACATTCTGTGACAATTCCTCCGGGTCCACCTTGTCCAGCGTGTCGGCCGGCGAGTGGTGATAATAAAAGTACTTCGACCCCTCAACGCGATGGCCCATGAGCACGACGCCGGCATCCCGCATCGGCCCCACGTCGGCGCCGGAATGCCCGAGGCTCAGCGCTGTCGCGTCGAACCGTGAAAACAGACTCAAAATGTCGCGCATTTGATCGGCGGCGACGGCTTGCCGTTCGTCGTCTTTGCATTCGAGCCCAAACCCGGTCGGCCGGAACACGCCGCCGTCCGATTCGATGGCGACGACGTGATTGGCCAGCTCATCGGCGTGTACTTTCGCATAGTTCTTGCCGCCGCGCAGCCCGTTTTCTTCATTGGTCCACAGCACCACGCGAATGGTCCGCTTGGGTCGCATGTTCAGCTTGCGGAGCACGTTGATGGCCTCCATGGCCGCCACGCACCCGCCGGCGTCGTCGTGGGCGCCTTGGCCCGTGTCCCAAGAGTCAATATGCCCGCCCATGACCACTATTTCGTCAGGCCAAGTCGAGCCGCGCAGCTCGCCGATGACGTTGGCGGACTCGGCATCCGGCAGAGTCCGGGCTTCCATCTTCAATGTCAGTTTCACCACCACGCCGCGCGCACACAGCCGCGTGATCATGTCGGCGTCCTCGGTGCTCATCGCCGCCGCAGGGATCTTGACCTTGGCATCGCCGTAACGCATGGCCCCGGTGTGCGGCGTGCGCATGCTGTCCGAAGCAGCCGATCGAATCACGCAGGCCAACGCGCCCTTTTCGGAGGCCAGCCGGGCGCCGATCGAGCGATAGCGCACCGCCGTGCCATAGTTCCATTTCTCACCGGGGTGCGTGACCCGCATGTCGTTATTGAACAGCACGATCTTGCCGCGAGCACTTTCGCCGAGCCTCTCAAGATCCGCTTCGTCGCGCACGGCGAGCACTTCGGCGGTGATGCCTTCGGGCGGCGTGCCGACCGACCCGCCCAAACCGAGAATGGGAATGTCGTAAGGCCGCGGCGCGATCATGGTCAGCGATTCCTTACCGCGCACCCAGTGCGGCACCATCACTGGCTCGAGGCGGACGTTCTCTTGGCCGTCCTTTTTCATCGCCGCAGCCGCCCAGCGAACCGCCTGCTCCAGTTGCGGCGAACCGCTCAGGCGATGGCCGATGTCGTCGCAGAGTTCCTGCATCTTGTTGTAGGCCTCGTTGCCCGCCAGGGTTGCGTCGATAATCCGCTCCGCCGCCGCACGATACTGATCCGCGATGGGCGTAGCGGTCGTATTCTCAGTCTCGCCGGAGTCCGCCCGGGTCGCGTTCAGCGAAATCGCCACCAGCGCGGCGAGCACTCCAATTCGAGCAAATCGTCCTGTCATTTTCATACTGTGGCCCTCTTTTGGTTGAAACAGTTGCGCGAACTTGCGACCGTCGAAGAAAACCCTGCCCAGCGTGTGCCGTCCA
>JADFJZ010000203.1 GCA_022565195.1 Planctomycetota bacterium
GACGCTACCGCTCAGATCCAGATCGGGCAGAAGGTTGTTGCGGGCGATCTCCACGCCGCGGCGGACGTCATCAACGCGATCGCGATTGGTCAGCAAATCCAGCCGCAGACGCGTCGCGGTCTCGATGGCCAACTCCTCCGTCACGCTTGGTTCGGTCAGATCCAGATCCTCCTCGACCACGTCAATAGCGTTCGTCATTGGCATGCCGATCAAAATCTTGAATCGATCCAGGGCCGTCTCGTAGTTCTCCTTATCGACAGCCACATTGTTCTGGGCTTCCAGAAATCGATCAGCGGCAAGACCCGCATCAAGCTGGAGTTCACGTTCTGCATCCGCCAGGGCCTGTGAACGTTCCCAGTTGTCCCGCGTGTTCCGTCTGTTGGCAATCGAGTTGCGAATGCTCCCCTTTGTACTCAGCAGATTGAAATACTCGCCGGCCACGTGCGTCAGGAATTGGCGACGAAAGCGCTCATAGGATCGGACCGCGTAGATCAAACTTCGTTCCGCCTGGTAGCGCGACTCGTAGGCCACCCGGCCCCCGCCGCGCAGCAACGGAATGTTCGCGCTCACGATCATCGTGCCGGATTCAGAGTTCGTGACGTGGTTCTCCAGATCCCGGACCATGGTGCCGATCCACTGGGCCACCACTTGCCCGCCGTACGGCAGGCGCTGGGTCATGGCCACATCTGCTGTGGCCTGCAGGGCTCGATCCGGATCGGAATCCTTGGGAAACTCCGTGTAGGAAGCGCGGAGGTTGGATACGAACCGCGGCGTCCACAGATGGCGCTCCAGCGTCAAACCAAGAGCCTGCAAGTACAGATCCTCTTTTGCATCTTGAACCCTGCGGGAATGTCGAACGGCATAGGCCAGCGCATCCGCCAGGGTCAGCGGCTCGCCGAAGTAGAGTTCATCTTGCTCGGCTTCCTCCTCGCTCCCTGGTTCCAGCGCCGGATCGGCTTGGTCTTCATCGAGCAGCTCTGCACCATTGTCCTGGAGGGGTTCAGACGGCGAATCAGGCTCGCGAGCCGTGTCCTCGTCGAGTCCGCCCTGCGATGCGCGATCCTGCTCCGGCTGATGTTCTACCGGCACAGGCGGCGCCGTCTTGAACTCGGCCGGCACCTCGGTGGTTACCGGGTGCGGGACAAAGGCGTAGGGATCGCTGGCGGATCCAATATCGATCGCTTCCTCGTTGAGGCGAACGTCCGTGGCCTGCCCCAGAGCCGCGAGCTGCCGTTGCTGAATGAGCTTATAGACCTCGCGATCGGCATCAGCGACGAACAAACCGCATCCGCCAACGAACGGCAGCGTACCGGCGAGGATCGCGATCAGAATTGGCCTGTTGTCGGCGATTATTAGAGCCCCCTTGTGGTCCGGAAATCTCGCATCGGGACGAGACTGCGAATGCACGCAATCCCGTATATCATATACCCATGTTAACCGATCCGGCTGCAATCATCGAGCGCGTATCTGAGCGGCTCTCGGCGCTTCGGAGCGTCTGTTGCATGACCGGAGCCGGGGTCTCCGCCGAGAGCGGCGTGCCCACTTTCCGAGGGCAGGGCGGTTTGTGGCAGGGTCGGCGGGCCGAAGATGTCGCCACGCCGCAGGCGTTTCAGCGCGATCCCGAGGGCGTGTGGGAATTCTATAACTACCGCCGCGAGAAGCTGTTGGACTGCAAGCCGAACGCGGGCCATACCGCAATCGCGGACCTGGAAGCCGTCTTTGACGACTGGACATTGATCACGCAAAACGTGGATGGGCTGCACCGCCAAGCCGGCAGCAAGAACATCGTAGAACTCCACGGGAATATATGGACGACTCGATGCACCGCTTGCTGTCAAGAATTCGATCATTTTGGAGACAAATTGAGCCGCAGGCCCACCTGTGACGACTGCGGAGGATTGCTCAGGCCGGGCGTGGTGTGGTTCGGCGAGATGCTCCCGCCGGACGCTCTGACAGCCGCCCAGGACGCCGTAGGCCGCTGTCAGGCCATTCTTGTCGTCGGAACCAGCTCAGTGGTGGAGCCGGCGGCCTCGATGGCCGGCTGGGCCCGCGCTCACGGCGCGCTGGTCGTGGAAATCAACCTCGAGCGCACGCCGCTCTCGGAGGAAGCTGACGAGTGTCTGTTCGGCAAGGCGGGCGAGATCCTGCCCAAGCTGGTCTCTGCTCTGCGGGCACGACAATCGGATCCACCGCGATAGATTGATCGAGCCCGGACGGGTTGCATCGCTCGAATTGACTTGGTCGTTTAGCAGACGCTGCGTATTGCGTCACAGGCACGGGAGGCAGTATAATGATCCATCCGGGACCGATCTCCCCGCGGGTGTGGAGGATCGGCATGATCCAACGAATCCTCGTTTCATTCCAGAAGGAGCAACAAATGAGAAGCAGAACCTTGCGACTGTTGAGCATTGCGACAGTTTGTGCAGCGTGGACTTTGATGGGCGGCACCGCCGGCGCCCAAAGTCACGACCACGCCCATGCAACAATCGGAAAGCCGGCCCCGCCGTTCTCGCTGAAGGACACGACCGGCAAGACGCACAGTTTGGAAGACATCCTGAAGAAGGAAGACACCAAGGCGGTGGTGCTG
Source organism: Planctomycetota bacterium (assembly GCA_022565195.1). The sequence continues at coordinate 2,588 of JADFJZ010000203.1, forward strand.
GAGTGGTTCAATCACACTTGTCCTATTTGTGCCCGCCACGGTCAGGCCAAGACCATGAGCAAGCTGGTAGACAAGTACAAGGACAAGGGCGTGGTGTGGTTCGGCATCGACTCGACCCATGCCAACGAGGGCAAGGAGTCGGAGATCAATGAAACCATCAAGAAATGGGGCGTCAATTACCCGATCCTGACCGATTTCAACGGCGAAGTCGGCCACATCTACGGCGCCAAGACGACACCGCATATGTTCATCATTGATAAGAAAGGTGCGGTCGTGTACATGGGCGCCATCGACGACGATCCTCGGGGCAAAAAAGCCGAAACCGAGCGCACGGTCCATGTGGCCGACGCCCTGGACCAGGTTCTGGCCGGCGAGACCGTCGCCAATGCCCAAACCAAGGCCTACGGCTGTTCCGTGAAGTACAAACAGTAACTCGACAGTTTGCGGATCCTCTTCGTGGGATCAGGAATAAGACGGCGGGTCTCTCGGCCCGCCGTTTTTTTGTATCCTTGTCAGCGCGCTCGCCGCCCGTTACACTTTGCCGGATTCGTCTGCGTCGGTTCGAGAACTATCCATGCGCGTGCCGCCACGCTGAGTGCTCCCGCATTTCACCATGAGTGTTCGTTTCTCAATTGTTTTCTGCCTCGTTGCAATGTGCGGCTGCAACAGCCCTGTGCTCGTCAACTTTTCCGGGGCGGAGCGGCTGGGCAAGCAGCAACGGAAGGAACTATTCGTGTACTACGAATCATGGCTGTCGGTCGACTGCGGGGAAATGAAGAGGCAGATCCAGTCCCTCCCGGTCCAACAATTGCTGGCGGACAAAATCGTCTGCATTCTCGAAGAAAGTTATGAGCCGAATGTCCGGTATGTCGCCCAATACGGCGTTCATCGCTATCCGGCGGTGATTCTCATTCACCGCGACGGCACCTATCACCAACGCACGGGCGTGATGAGCGCGGAGGGCATCGCGAACTTCCTCGAAACCGCCACGCCGCCCGGGCAACAGCCCATGATCAATCCGCAAATCCCTCGAGAGATTGACTACGACTGGGAGGCGGATTACGAGCGCGCCTTCGAGATCGCCCAGCAGCAACATCGGCCGGTATTCATATTTTACAAATCCGTCGTCAGCACCGACGCCAACGAGATGCTCGGCACGCTTGACCGGCCCGACGTGGCGGAACTCTTCGACGACACCGTCAACTGCCTGCTGGACTGGGGTTACCCGCCCAATCGCCGGTTCATGACTCAGTACGGCGTGACCAACGTCCCCGCGATCGTCATTGTGAATCCGGACGGCACGCACCATGCCCGCCAGGGGCGGATGACCGCCGCCCAGGTGATCAGTTTTGTCCGCGGAGCCAAGTCATCCACACGTCCAGTCGGTTCCGGCCCTTGAGCAGGTGATCCACGGCCCAGAGAGCCGCGGGCTTCAGCCCGCGCGGACTATCGAATGGAGTTGTTGCAGCACCACCACAATGGATTCCCGCGGACGTTTCCCCTATAATTGATTGCCTGTTGGGCAGACGGTGCCATTCGGATCTGCGCTTCTACCGGCAGAGTCTTTTGAGGAACGAAGATGAGCCATCCATTTTGCACGATTGACGAGGCCCTCGACGACTTGCGGGCTGGGCGGATGATCGTCCTTGCGGACGATGAGGATCGCGAAAACGAAGGCGATCTGGTCATGGCCGCCGAGAAGGTCACGCCGGAGATCATCAACTTCATGCTCAAGCACGGCCGCGGCGTGCTCTGTCTGCCGCTGACGCGCAAGCGCTGTGAGTTGCTCAATCTGCCGCTGCAGACGGGTGAGAACACGACTCAGTTCGGCACTGCTTTTACCGTGACCATCGATGCCCACCCGCGTTTCGGCGTCACTACCGGTGTCTCCGCCTCCGACCGTAGCACGACGTTGCTCCGCAGCATCGCCGACGACGCCACGCCGTCGGATTTCACGCGTCCCGGCCACGTCAACCCGCTGATGGCCCGCGACGGAGGCGTCCTGTTGCGCCCCGGCCAAACG
>JADFJZ010000204.1 GCA_022565195.1 Planctomycetota bacterium
TTGCGGGCGAGCGCCGCGATCCAAATCGCGAGCGCCAGGCATACTCCACACCCGCCGGTGACCGTCAGCCACTGGCCGAGATACCGCATGAACAATAAGTTCGCGACTGCCCAGAGCAGTGCCGTGACGAGGTCCGCGGACATTGAGGCTTGAGTCGGGTTCTCTTTCGACATTCGCCGAGTTATCCCCGGTTCGCGTGCCCGCGTCAAGATATTCGGGCTGCGGGCTCTCGCCGGCCGACGTGCGATTGGATGAACTCGACCAGTTCGGCAGCCACCTCGTAACGATTGAAGGGCGGGACAATGTAGATGCCGCCGGCGTGCAGCCAATACTGCTCGATGAGTTCCTTGGCGATCTGGATGCCCTCTTTCATGCCGGTCTTCTTGTCGGTCTTAGCCATGCGGGCCAGGTACTGCTCGGGCACGGTCACGCCCGGCAACTCGTGGTGCAGAAATTCCGCATTGCGGCCGGAGGCGAAGGGGAACACCGCGGGGAAAATCGGAGCTTCGATGCCCGCCTCGCGGATCATGCTCACAGCTTGGGCGAACTTCTCAGGATCGAACACCAACTGTGTCATGATGAACATAGCCCCGGCGGCGATCTTGCGTTTGAGCTTGCTGACCTCGAATTTCAAGTTCTTGAAATTCGGGTTGAACCCGCAGCCGATGTTAAAGCCGGTGGCTTTATGGATGCCCGCGCCCGCGTAGTTGATGCCGCGGTTGAGGTTGGCGGCGATCTTGATCAGCCCGATGCTGTTGAGGTCGTAGACGCTCGAGGCGCCGGGCTGGTTGCCCAGCTTGGCGGGGTCGCCGGTGATGATCAGCACCGATTTGATGCCCTGCACCCAGGCGCCCATCAGGCCGGCCTGCAGGCCGATGATGTTGTGGTCGCGGCAAGTCATGTGCACGATGCACTCGATGCCGACTTGGCCCTGAACAAGAGCGGCCGTCGCGAGGTTGCTGACCCGCAACGTCGCCAGCGGCGATTCACCCATCGTCAACGCATCGACGCCCATGTGGTGCAACACTCGGGCGCCGGTGAGAATTTTTTCGAAATTCAGGCCGAACGGCGGATCCAGTTCGACAAAAATGACCGCGCGCTCCCGAGTTCGATCGAGGTACGTCTGCCGGGCCGGCGGCAGGATCGGCGTTTCGACAACTGCGGCTTGGGGGACTTTCTTGATTCGGCGCGGGGCGGGTTTGCACCGCCCGATCCGTTCGGCGATGGCTTCGATCGACTTCGGCGTGGTGCCGCAGCAGCCGCCCACCAGATTGGCCCCGGCCTCGACCATGCGTTCAGCCATGGTGGCCAGATACTGCGGCGCGGTGAGATACATAATCCGCCCGCCGACATCCTCGGGGAAGCCGGCGTTGGGAAAAGCGGAGATCTTCGCTTTCGATCGCGAGCCGAACTCCTCGATGATGTGCAACACGTTGGCCACGCCGCGTCCGCAGTTCGTGCCGACCACGTCCGCGCCGAGTTCCACGAGGCTGTGCAGGGCCGAATAGACGTCGACGCCGCCGGCCGTGACCGCCCGATGTTGGAAGGTGAGCTGCGCGATGATCGGCAGGTCGGTGTGGTCCTTGACCGCCCGCACGCCCTGCTGCAGTTGCTCCAGATCGGAAAAAGTCTCGAGCAGGATGGCATCGGCGCCGGCGTCGGCGAGAATGACCGCCTGTTCCTTGAAGATCTCGTAGACTTCGTCCGCCGACCACACCACGGGATCGTCGGTAAACTCCTCGGAGGGCAGCGAGCCGATCGAACCGGCCACAAAGGCCTTTCCGTTGGCGGCGCCGCGGGCCAGTCGCACGCCCGCCGCGTTGATGTCCGTCAGGCGATCCGCCAGGCCATAGCCTTGCAGGCGGCCGCGGCTCGCGCCGTAGGTGTTCGTTTCCAGAAACCGCGCGCCGGCCTGCACGTAGTCCTGGTGAACAGATTGAACCAATTCGGGCCGAGTCACATTGAGTTCGTCGAAGTTGACGTCCAGCCCCACGCCGCGCGCGTACAGTTCCGTGCCCATCGCCCCGTCGCCGATGAGCACGCGGTCTTCGAGTGTATCAAAAAAATCCGATTTCAAGAGTTCTTACTCGTCTTCCGTCCTGACCCGTTCCGCCGCGGCGGAACGGGTCAATCTCCATGCTTCCATCAGTTCTCGTGTCGCCGAAGCGACATCATCGACGCTGATCACTGCGCTACAGACCGCCAAGGCGGAGGCGGGCGCGCACTGCGCCGCATTTTCCAGTGTGATACCACCAATTGCGACCAGAGGCAATGACGTAAGACGACGTACGGCGGCCAGGGTCTCCGGTCCGGCGATATGGTCCTGCGGTTTGGTAAGTGACGCGAACATCGGTCCGACGGCGATATAATCCGGCAGGTCGGCGAGTGCCGCTTTCGCTTGTTCGACGGTGTGCGTGCTCACGCCGATGATGCACTCGTCTCCGAGGATTCGCCGAGCCTCGCTCGCCGGAAGATCGCCCTGGCCGAGGTGTACCCCGTGTGCGCCCGCCGCCAACGCAATGTCAGGGCGATCGTTGATAATCAACAGTGCCTCACGCCGCTCACACAGTTCGCGGATTCGGCGAGCGCGATCGAGCAGTTCGGCATCGGTGAGTTGTTTCTCGCGAAGTTGAATGGCCCGGGCGCCGCCTGCCAAGGCGGCTTCAGCCGTTTCGTACCAGTCGCCACGACAGAGCGCCTCGGTCAAGAGAACGTAGAGCTTGACCGTGCCAAACTTAGCGGCCATCGAATCAAATCCGTGAGGCGCCGCGTGCCGCTGCGCCTGAGCTACAGAACTCCCTCGCGCCCGGGCGGGGCGCTCTAGAGTTCCTGCAGGAGGTGTCCGAGCTTGTCACGTTTCACGCGTAGGTAATCGCGGTTGTGTTCATTGGCGGCGATTTCAATGGGCACTTGCTCGACGATTTCCAGACCGTAGACCGCCAGACGCTGCGCCTTTTTGGGGTTGTTGGTCAGGATTCGGATCTTGCGCAGGCCGAGATCGCGCAGAATCTGAGCGCCCACGCCGTAGTCGCGGCGATCCGCCCGGAAGCCGAGCTTCTCGTTGGCTTCGACGGTGTCGTAACCTTGATCCTGCAGCTTGTATGCTTTGAGCTTGTTGTGCAGCCCGATGCCCCGGCCTTCCTGACGCAGATAGAGCAATACGCCCTTTCCGGTCCGGCTAATTTGCTGCATCGCCGTCTGCAGTTGAGAGCCGCAATCACAACGCAGTGAGCCGAGTACATGACCCGTGAAGCACTCCGATTCGACGCGAACCAACACCGGTTCCTCGTGGATGACGGCGCCGCCGTGCTCATCGACTTGGCCGATGCCCCCGCACACCAGTGCGAGGTGCGGCTCGGGATCCACGGGCGTGCCGTACTCGATCAGCGTGAAGTCGCCGAACTTGGACGGCAGTTTGATTTCTTCGCCGCGCTCGACGAAGCGCTCCCGTTGAATGCGGTACTCGACCAGATCGGCGATGGTACACATGCGCAAGCCGTGACTCTTACAGAACGTCGTCAGATCCGGCAGCCGGGCCATGGTGCCGTCGTCGTTCATGATTTCGATGAGGACACCGGCCGGCTTGAGCCCGGCCAGGCGGCACAAATCGACCGCGCCCTCCGTTTGGCCGGCGCGGACCAGAACGCCTCCGTCGCGGGCCATCAGCGGGTTGATATGGCCGGGGCGCGTGAAATCCGACGGCGTAGCGTCGTCGGCGATGGTGCGGAGCAACGTCGTGCTGCGGTCGGAGGCGGAGACGCCGGTAGTGACGCCGAAACGCGGATGGGCATCGATGGTCACGGTAAAAGCAGTGCCGAACTGAGTCGTGTTTTCACCCGTCTGCAGCGGCAAATTGAGCAACTCACAGCGCTTGCGCGTCAGCGGCAGACAGAGTACGCCGCGGCCTTGCTTGAGCATGAAATTGATGATCTCCGGCGTGACCTTCTCGGCGGCCACGACCAGATCGCCTTCGTTCTCGCGATCCTCGTCGTCCGCGAGGACGATCATCCGCCCCGCCCGCAAGTCGTCGAGGGCCTCGTCAATCGTACAAAATGGACTGCTCATGGTTGTTCCTCAATGGACTACGCCGGCGCGGCATCGGTGTCGGTGTGCCCGAATTGCCGAACTGACTGGGGCATTATAGATTAGGGAGGCAATCAAATCCATCTAGCCGCCGGACGGGCCTTACCGCCTGGATACCTTGGCGGTGCGGACGAAACTGATGACCTGGGCGGCAGTCATACGCCCTTGGCGGGCATGGTGCGTGCCGTCCGGATTCACGATGACGAGCGCGGGGACGTTGGTCACGCCGTACTGAGTCATGAACCGACGATTGGGCGCGTAACCCCAGTCCAGCAGGCAGTTGACGGTGTCGTCGAAGAGTTCCGCCACGTCGGGGCGGTCAAGCGTGCCGAACATCTCGTTGGCGTCGGTGCTGACGACGGATTTGTAAAATATGAACACCGGCCGATGTTGCTGCTCGGCGATCTCGAACGCGCGCTCGTAATCCGCCTCCCAGTCGTAGTCAATCTCTCGAGGGATTTGCGGATTGATCATGGGCTGTTGCCCGGGCGGTGCGG
>JADFJZ010000205.1 GCA_022565195.1 Planctomycetota bacterium
CGTTCTGCGTCCCCCCGTAGACTCTCGGAACGCGCACTACGTTGCCAACCGCCCTCCACTGCTGCCAAACCCGCTATTGAAATTGCCTTTCGGGAGTATCCGGCCCGATGGCTGGCTGCGGCACCAGCTTGAATGCATGCGTGATGGTCTGACCGGTCACCTGCCCGAGCTCAGCCAATGGTGCAACCCGGAGAGTAGCGCCTGGATGAAGCCGAACGGCGAAGGAGAGTGCGGCTGGGAAGAGCTGCCCTACTGGCTGCGCGGCTTTACGGCCCTAGGATTTAGTTTGCAGGATGAGCAGATCATTTCCGAAGCGCGGCGATGGATCAACGCGGTGCTCGCCAGCCAGGAGTCCGATGGCTACTTCGGGCCGCGCGAAAACAAAAAGAACTGCGACCTCTGGCCGAACATGCTCGTCCTCAACATCCTTCAGTCGTTCTACGAAGCAACCGGAGATCCGCGCACCCTCCCTTTTATGGGCCGGTATTTCCGCTGGCAGTCGAACGTCCCTCGCGAGGACCTCTTTTCCGAAGCTGGCAAAAAGTCCGCGCTGGGGACAACCTGGCGAGCATCCTTTGGCTCTACAATCGAACTGGCGAAGCGTGGTTGCTGGAGCTTGCTCACGTGGTCCACCAACGCACGGTCCGCTGGGACCAAAAGATCGCGAGCTGGCACGGTGTCAACATCTGTCAGGGCTTTCGAGAGCCAGCCGTCTACTACATGCTTGCCAAGGAGCGCCGGCTACTGGATGCCGCCGAACACATCTATGACACGGTGATGGCCTTGTATGGCCAGGTGCCGGGCGGGATGTTCGGAGCGGACGAGAACTGCCGGCCTGGGCATCATGGGCCACGTCAGGCCGCCGAGACTTGCTCCATGGTCGAGTTCATGCGCAGCTTCGAGATGCTGCTGACCTTCACGGGCGACCCGAAGTGGGCCGATCGATGTGAGGATGTGGCCTACAATTCGCTGCCCGCCGCCATGAGCCCTGATCTGAAGGCGCTCCACTACCTGACCGCGCCGAACATGGTGCGACTCGATCACGGCAGCAAGGCCCCGATTCTTGAGAACAGCGGCTGCATGCTGGCCCTCAGTGCGCACCGCTATCGCTGCTGCCAGCACAATGCCCACATCGGCTGGCCTTACTTCGCCGAGCACCTGTGGTTCGCAACGCAGGACAGCGGTCTGGCCGTGGTGTTCTATGCACCGTGCGAACTGCAAGCCAAGGTGGCCAACGGTGTTGACGTCATCGTGATCGAGCAGACGGACTATCCGTTCGACGACACCGTGACGTTTACGTTCAAAACGCCAAGCCCGGTTTGCTTTCCCTTGTATCTGCGTGTCCCCGACTGGTGCGACGCCATGAAACTCGCGATCAACGCGCCGCGGCGAGCCGGGGGCTTCAGCCCCCGCGGGCGATCATCTGGTGTGGCGTTCTCCCCTAGTGGAGAATCCGCGTGGGCTGAAGCCCACGACTCGTTTTGGGGGAGTCCCGCATTCGAGCCAATTCAACTTCCGCTGCGATGAACCCAAACGCAGGCCAGTAGTCACCCGCGACCACGCCTTGGAAGATCTCGCGCGCTTTGTCCGCTTGGCCGTTGCACAGACGCCAGTTGCCGACGCCGTAACCCTGTGTCGCCCAAACTAGTGGGTCGGCGTCCCGGGCGTTGAGCAAGTCTTCAGGATGCAACTCCCCTTTGTACATTAGCAACCGCCGATGGTAGGCGTGGTTTTCGATGATGTTCATTTCCGTGTTAATCGGCTGTAGCGCGGATTCCGCCGCGCCGTCACGCCCCAGGCGGCGTAGCGTCATGTACATCCAGTCGAGTGTGGCGACGAGGTTATCGTCGTGCTCGAATGAAAACTTCATGGTTTCTCTGTAGGCTTCAAGCGCGCCCTCGAAATTGCCCTGCAGGTAGCGAGCGAGGCTGAGGTGATACCATACGTTGAACGCTGTGGTCGTCAATGGAATGTTCAGCTTGTTGGGTATGCCGTCCGGCTCGATTCGATCGGGTTGGCCCTGGATCAGGCGCGCCGCTTTGGCCAAGTCCGCCTCGGCATCTGCAAAACGTCGCAGGCTGAGGTAGCGGTGACCTCTATGACGATACAAGGGCGCGAAGGTTGGATGCTTCGCGATTCCCTCGGTGTACACCGCGACGGCCTCGTTCATGCGCCACAGGTAGCCCAGTCGCCGCCCGACCCACACGATCTTGGCGGGATCATCCGGATTTTGTGCCAATTCTGCTCGGGCGGATTCCAAGTCAGCTTCGAGCTTCACGAGCTTCTCAGAATCTCGAATCGGATACAGCGGCCTGCCCAGGAGCGAAATCACCTCGGGCTGTACCCGCGAGCATGCGCAGACGCACATTGCAGCAGAGAGAACAACCGAGCAACAGGCAGGTCGGCGGAGATGCATCGCAGGGTCTTTCAAGTTGAGTGCCGATCGAAGCGGACGCAGTATACCGGCGGCAAGTTCGAGGACAAGCATTGCCAGTTGTCGCCTTGGTTCTCCGAGAGCCACACGGACCCCGTCGTGCTCCCGAACGCCAGGCGCTCGCCGCTGTCGTCGACATCGAGCGCATGCCGAAAGGTGATATCGTAGGCATGTTCCTGCGGCAGCCCGTTACGGAGTACGTCGAACGACTTCCCGCCATCGCGCGTGCGCGCCACCACGACTTTGCCGTCGATCGGCACGCGGCGCTCGTCGCTCTCGGCGGGTACGAACCAAGCTGTTTGGGGATCGGTCGGATGCGCCGCCACGGCGAAGCCAAACGTCGAGGGCGGCACGTTCTTCAATTCCTGCCAATTGGCGCCGCCATCCGTCGAGCGAAACGCACCGTTGTGGTGCTGCAACCACAGCACATCGGGATTGCCGCGGCATTGCGTGACGCAGTGCGCGTCCTGTATAACCGGGTCATACTTTCGGTCCGGGGGCATGTATGAGGCCCACAGGCCTTCGCTGGAGGTCTTCCACGAACGGCCGCTATCGCGGGTGACCCACACGCCGCCGCAGGAAATACCAATGATCACGTGTTTCGGATCGCGCGGGTCGACACAAATCGAGTGCAATCCGGGGTAGTCCAGTCCGCCGCCGAACCACTCCTTGCGCGAAGGATGGTCCCACATCGGACGGTTGATCTCCCAAGTCGAACCGCGATCAGCCGAATGGAACAACCCGCCCGGCACCGTGCCGCACCACAGCTCCCCCAAGTTGTCGGCGCCGCCAGTCTCAAGCGACCAAATGAGTTCCAGGTTCCAGGGAATGGGAATGTTGCGACTGGGGCAGCGAATCTCCTCCGCGTCGTCGGGCTTCTTCGGATACTCGGGCGCCTTGCATTCTTCCCACGTCTCACCGCCGTCGCTCGAACGGTGCAGTTTGACGCCGAAATGCCCGTGTCCGAGCGCCGCATAAACCCAGCCGTCACGCGGATCGGGCAAGACGATGTACACTGGATCTGCCAGGAACGCACAGCGCGTGATCTTCCATTGGCCCTTCGTGCGGTCTGCCGTGAACAGACCCTTGCGCGTCGCCAGATAGAGGCGGTCACTCATACATCACCTCGCTTTCGATTGGTTGCCGTCTTGTTATCCCCCAGAGAGCGCCTGCATGACGAACACTTCAGCGGTCTCGGGCACCGGATCTGTCAGGTTCTCCCGGTCGCGGATCGCTCGGCCGTCGATGAAGATGATCATGTGTCTGCGCAAGCCCCCTTGATCATCGAGGATGTAGCCGCGGACCCGCTCGTTGTCGACGAAGACGGATTCGAGAACCTCGCGCACCGTCCCACCGCCGACTTCACAGGCCGGGCAGCGGACGTGCCGCTGAATGTTCTCAGTGAAGGCCACAGATGCCATGCTGGACGATCCCCGGTCACCCGAATGCAGGTGTGTATTGTAAACCAGGCGGAGTCTTTCGTCCAATCAGGCGCCCCCTCAGCAACAGTCCGTTGTGATTGTTTGGGTATCCTGCTGCAGATTGACGGACCCGGTTGTGAAAGCTATAAGCACGGTCAGGTTGTCGCCACGCACATTGACAGTTAGGACTTGACGATGGTTATTCGCCCATTCAGAGCATTGCGATGCACGCCGGACAGCGCGGCGACTGTCGCCAGCGTGCCGTACGATGTCGTTGATACGACGGAGGCGAGGCGGTTGGCTGAGGGCAACCCGACTTCGTTTCTGCACGTCGTCCGTTCCGAGATCGACCTGCCGAAAGGTACGGACCCATACAGCGACGCCGTTTACGAAAAGGCGGGTGAGAACCTTCAGATGCTGATTTCGAGCGGCCAGATGGTGCGGGAGGACGGGCCGTCATTGTATGCGTACCGAATGACTGTCGATGGGCAGGCACAAGTGGGCCTGCTGGCGGGTTGCAGCATCGACGAATACGAAAGCGGCCTTATCAAGAAGCACGAATTGACGCGCCGTGACAAGGAAGACGACCGCACGCGGCACATGCTGGCGCTTGGTGCCCAGCCGGGGCCGGTGCTGGTGGCGTACAAGGATGCCTCTGCAATCGATGAGCTTCTGGCCCGCGTGGTCGAAGCGCCGCCCCTCTTGGCATG
>JADFJZ010000206.1 GCA_022565195.1 Planctomycetota bacterium
CGCCTGCCAAACGGCAAGCCAACGGCCGGCATTATCGTTGTGACTTCGTCGTTTAGCAGATCCCACAAATCAGACGAAGCACACTTCGCCTCGGTATCGCCGCTGCACTCCCACGCCGCCTGCTCAATGAGCTTGCGCCGCGAATCGTCGTCCAATCGCCGGTCATCCACGATCTTGCCGTCGCGCATGCGAATGATGCGCTCGGCCTGTGCCGCCACATATGTTTCATGCGTCACCAGCACGATCGTCACGCCGTCGGCGTGCAACTGCTGAAAGATATCCATGATCTGCTTGCCGGTTTTCGTATCGAGATTCCCCGTCGGCTCATCCGCCAGGATCAGCGACGGATTATTGACGATAGCCCGGGCGATGGCCACCCGCTGCCGCTCGCCGCCGGACAGTTCGCTCGGCTTATGAGAGGCCCGCGCAGTCAAACCCACACGTTCGAGGGCGGCCGCCGCCGGTTTCCGAACGCTCTTGATGCGTGCGTAGATCAAAGGAATCGTCACATTATCCAGGGCGGTGGTGCGGTTGATCAGATTGAATGTCTGAAAAACGAACCCGATTTCCTGACTGCGGATGCGGGCCAATTGTTTGGCATTGAAGGTGTTGATTGCCTGGCCTTTGAAGTGATACCGGCCCGAGGTCGGGCGATCGAGGCAACCGAGCAAGTGCATCATCGTACTCTTGCCGCTGCCCGACGCGCCCGTGATGCTCACGAACTCGCCGGCGGCGATGTCCAGATCCACACCGTCCAGAGCGTGGACCACCGAATCGCCCATTTCGTAGTACTTGCGAAGCTCGCGAACTTCAATCATCTCAGCACAGACCCTTCACGCCATAACGAGCACGCCGAATCTTGCCACAAAGACACCAAGACACAAAGCAAAGAAATAGAGAATGGAAAATGGAGCATGAAGGATAGAAAGAACGTGTGACTCAGTTGCAACCACACGTGCCGGAGAGAGCGTTCCCCTATTCCCTATTCCCTGTTCCCTGCTCCCTGTTCCCTGTTCCCTTTTTTTCCTCTTTTCTCTTTCTTGCTCTCCGCGGTAGTATCTTTGGTATCTAGTCTTCGTCGCCAGTGATTTCCTTCCCCATATTGTCGCGCGGCAGTTTCGTGTAGACCACGTCCCCTTTCTTCAGGCCCTCGATGACCTGCGTGTACTCGCCGTTGTCCAGGCCGGCGCGGAAGGGGTGGAATTTGGGCACCTTCTTGCCCGGCAGGCGCTCCGAATCGACTTGCAGGTAAACGCCGCGCTTTTCGAACACATAGCGCACCGCCTCATTGGGAACCAGCACGGCGTTTTCCACCGTCTCGGACACAAACTCGACGTTGGCCTGCGCGCCGATTGGGAAGTCGCGCCCGAGCCCGGAAGTCAGGCGGATGCGAACCACATAGCTGATCACCACGGCCTGCTGGCTTTGATTCGGCTCGGGCTCGATCAAATCGATAACGCCCTCGAATGTCTCATCCGGGTACGCTTCGAGGGTCACCTTCACGGGTGTACCCGTTACGATCGGCATGTCGCCGTTGGTGCCGGCCACTGCGTCCCGTGCGGCCGGCGCAGCCGGTGCAGCAGTCATGCTTTCGGGGCGGGAGCCAGCGGGAGCGATCTCGCGAACCCTGCCGATGTCCGCCTCGTCCACCAGGGCGCGGACGTAGTATTCGCTCACGTCCGCGAGCACGGCCAACGGCGTTCCGCCGGTCAGCGAGCGACTGCCACTAACGATCACCTCGCCCTTCTTGACCAAGAGCCTGGAAACCATGCCGGCCGAAGGGGCTACGATTTGCGTTTCTTTCAGACGTTCCTTGGCATCATCCAGATCGTCCTTGCCCCTCTCGACCCCCAATTCCGCCTGCCGCACATCGAGATCGGCGATCTCGACGTTCTTGTTCGCGCGGATCAGCTCGGCCTCAGTCTGCGCCACTTGAGCCTTGAGCTTGCGGTAGTTCGATTCGACTTGGCGGTGCTCGTCGGGATCGACTTGTCCTTTCTCCTTCAAATCACCATACCACTCGTACCTCCACTGCCAGTACTTGAAGTCTGCTTTCGCGGCGTCGAGAAGCGCTTGCGCGCGCGGAACGTCAACGAACTCGGCTTGATAGCGGGTGTTCTTGGAGCGTTCAAGATTGAGTTCCGCTTGCTTGAGCGCTTTTTCCGCGATGTCGACCAGGCGTTGCTCGTCCTTCGTGTCCAGCCTGATCAGCAGGTCGCCTTCGCGGACCACCGAGCCCGCCTTGACGAAAATCTCCGCCACCCGACCGCCGGCTTCCGATTTGATGGTCATGCGCTCTTTGGGCTCGATCGGACCGTCGGCATTGATCGGAATCGTGAAACCGCCGATCTTGAGCGTGGCTGTCTCGCCTTGAAGGTGCGAAAGTGTGATCCCTCCCGAACTGCGCACCAGCAGCCACAGACACACAACCAAGGCGACCACGACAGTACCGAAGATGAGTTTCTTGATCATCAGCAACCGTCCTTCCGCGAGCGGGTCCGGCCCGAACAATCACGGCGTCAGAGGCGCATATTCCATATCAAATGTATCGGCCACCGCCCGGTTGGTAATCCTGCCTTCTGCCATGTTGACTCCTTCGGCGATGCCGGGATCCTGCCGCGCAGCCTCGAGATAGCCCAGGTCCGCCAGCCGCAGAGCGTAAGGCAGCGTCGCATTGGTCAGCGCGATGGTCGAGGTCCGCCCCACCGCACCCGGCATGTTGGCCACGCAATAATGCACGATCCCATCCACGATAAACGTCGGATCCTCATGCGTGGTCGGTTTGGTCGTCTCGCAACAACCACCCTGATCCACCGCCACGTCGACAATCACCGCACCCGGCTGCATGAGTTTCAAGTACTCGCGCGTGATCAGCCGCGGGGCCTTGGCGCCGGGGATCAGCACCGCCCCGATCACCAGATCCGCCGTCCGAGCGTAGCGCCGGAGGTTGTAGGCGTTGCTGTAGATCGTATGCACGTTCGCGGGCATCACGTCGTCTAAGTATCGCAGGCGATCCAAGTTGATGTCCGCGATCAGCACCCGCGCGCCCAGCCCGGCAGCCACCTTCGCCGCACACGTGCCCACGATGCCGCCGCCCAGGATCAGCACCTCAGCCGGCTCCACGCCCGGCACACCGCCCAGCAGAATCCCACGGCCCATCATCGGGCGCTCGAGATACTTGGCGCCTTCCTGGATACTCATTTTGCCGGCGACCTCGCTCATCGGCGTGAGCAACGGCAAGCGACCCTGGCCGTCTGTGATTGTTTCGTACGCCACCGCGATACATTTCGTGCCCCGCACGCTTTCCGTCAGATTCCGGTCCGCCGCGAAGTGAAAAAACGTGAAAATCGTCTGCCCCGGCCGAATCAGCTTGATTTCCTCCGGCTGGGGCTCCTTGACCTTCAGCACCATCTGGGCCCGGCTGTAGACATCATCCGGCCCGGCGACGATCTCCGCGCCGGCGGCGGCGTAGTCCTCGTCCGAGAACCCGCACCCGTCGCCCGCGTGGCTCTCGATCAGCACTTCATGCCCCCGGGCGCGAAGTTCCTCCACACCCGCAGGCAGCAAGCCCACGCGATATTCGTGAACCTTGATTTCCTTCGGCACGCCAACGATCAAGACAATCGCCTCCTGAACAACTTGCATCCCACGAGGGGTCAACGAGCCGCAGGCTTCAGCCCGCGCGACGCTACCAACACCGCATTGGCCTCGATCCCGGCGTAATCGTACGCCATCCCGCGTTAAGATACGTCCGCCAATATAGTTGTCTCTATACAACAACGCAAATCCGCCCCGCAAAGGCCCTCCGTCCGATAGCCGGTCCGATGCTGCCCCTCTGCAACACGGATCGTTCATTCATTGCATCACGAATCTGGCCGATGATGGCAGCGGGGATTCAACCCCTTCGGAGCGAACACTCCGGAACCCGGAGCGCGCTGTTGCCCCGCGGCAACGCACGCGTCTCGTGGAGACCCTGCTGTGCGTCAGAACAACAACCAACCGGCCCACGCCGCAACAGCGACGGGCGAACCGGCGATCGTGATCGTCGATCCGCGCCTGCAAGTCGTGCAGAAGAACGCAGCCGCCCAGACCTTGTTCGGGGAGAGCGACTCGGCGTTTGAACTGTTCGACGCCCTCAGCGCCAACGGCGAGGCCTTCGATTTGTCGGATCCGATCCAGAAGGTCATCGCCACGGGCGATGCGGCGGCATTTGACGAAGTCGCGTGCAGCCACGCTTCACTCACCATCGATTGCCAGCCGCTGTGCCTGAATGACAGCGACGCGCCGACCGGCTGCATCGTGATCGCGCGCCATTCGACCGCCGCCACGGAGCACGATCCCGAATCCGCCAAGTCGCTGCAAATGGCCACCGTTGGGGCGCTGACCTCGCGCGTGGCCCACGAACTCAATAACTTGCTCGACGGCATCCTGCGTTACATCAACCTGGCCATCGCCGCACCCGAGCACACCGAAGAATCCAGAACGCGCCGCTATCTCGACGAATCGAAG
The DNA here is from genome assembly GCA_022565195.1 of Planctomycetota bacterium. The sequence continues at coordinate 4,510 of JADFJZ010000206.1, forward strand.
ACCGGCCTGATGCGCATGATCCACATCACGCGCGACCTCCTCGAATTCTCACGGA
>JADFJZ010000207.1 GCA_022565195.1 Planctomycetota bacterium
GTCATCAGCGGACAATCCGTGATTCAGTTGAGCCTTTTTCCAACAAATACTCTGCGGCCTCTGCGTTGCAAACAGTCGATTTCTTCGCGCGCCGCGCGGACTTCTCACATCAATTTTGCCACGAAGACACAAAGACACGAAGATAAAAGAAGTCATTTCGTTTGTTCTTCTCTCAAAAGTAAACAGTGTGTAGGAAACAGCTTTCATGCGTCATTGGGTGATATCGTAGTGACGAATACTTCCATTGTTTTTCTTGGTGCCGTGGTGTCTTTGTGGCCAGAAATTCGCGTGAGCTACTCGTTACTCGACACTGGCGGCTTTGGTTGCGGCCGAAGGCCGCGTTAGGTTCTCTGCGGTTCAATTATTTCGATTTAGGCTGTGACGGGTTCTTCGATGGCGGCGAGGATTTCTTCTTCAAACTGCGATTCGTCGCAGTGAATGCCCACGATGCGATCCGGCAGCACCTTCACATAGGCGCGATAGCCGCCGTAGCGTCCGCAAATGCCTACGTCGATGTTGATCCTTCGGGCGTCCGGCGAGACACGGAACGGCGCCCCCCCGTTGGGCGGAGTGTGCCCGAAGATCTGCCAGATTTCCGGATGTCGGGAGGCAGTGTCATGATCGAAGTCGAAATCGGCCCAGAAAACGCCGCCGCGCGAATGGCTCCCGCCGCGGGCGGGGCCCACGTGGAACATTGGATGCGAGAAATCATCGTTGAGGAAGGCCGCCTTCAGTTCCTGATTGAGATGCCGGGCCAGGGCGGCCACCGTGATCCGGCGCTGCGATTTCTTGCGAAGCTCGGCGATGAGATACCGCATCAGCTCCGTGCTCACGCCCGCGTGGGTCATGAGATACTGTCTGTACGCCCGGGCGGCCTGCAACCGACCCATGCAGATCAGCTTGGCCAACTGCTTGCCCACTGCTTCAGGCTTGGGCAGGTCGGAGATCGAGTAATCCCCCTGGGCGAGGGCCAATTCGTGGTTGCCGACCAGCAAATCCACACAGCCGCCCGCGCGGCGGGCTTCGCGGCGCAGCTTCAGCAGCAGATCGAGGCACTCCTGCGAATCGGGTCCGCGATCAACAATGTCGCCGCACTGCACCACCTGGGCCCGGCGTCCGGACCATCGGCCGTCGCAGTCGAGAAGTTCGGCGTGCTCCAGAATCGCTTGCAGCCCATCGAGACTGCCATGGACGTCCCCGATGACGTACACATCGCGATAGATCCGGCCGGTCGTTTGGACAGAGTGGAATTGTGCCATGGCGTCGGTTCCGAGCCCGGCAGCCTGAGTCCAGCGTCATGAGCTGGACTCCAGCGCCAACTCAGAACTTCGACAGGCACCACGGGCAGTTGGCCCAAAAACTGGTGTCAACGCTCCAGCGACAGCGAGGACAGCGCTCCGGAAACGGATGAATGCGCCAAGCCCGCTTCACCTTGCGCCGACACCAAGGGCAGAACTTCATGAAGGGCATCAGCTTGCCGGAGCACTGCGAGCACTTGCTTTTATACCGGCGGTCTTGTCGGCGGCGGTCGGCATGGGTTGCGAATCCCGGCCCATAGCACCACGGACAGTACCGCCACTCCGGCAGCACACCCTTGTAACAATCCGGGCAATAATCTGGAAAGGCGGACGCGTGTTCGAAGCGGTTGCCGCATTCTCCACACCACGGGCAGCCGCTCATGATCTCCGAGATGGGCTCGCCGCAGGTCACACAGCCGAATTCAGGATTCAGCACCCGCTCGTATTTGTCCCGAAAAGCTTCGCGACGAACCCGCCGCCAATCCGAAATCGCCTTCCTTCGCGGCCGACCGGCCCCGTTGCCGGCAACAAGCTCCGGCGCGGCGGCCAGGATGGCCTTCAACATCTCATCGGCATTGCTATAGCGTTTCCTCGGAGAAAGCTCTAAAGCCTTGCGCACCACGCGCATGAAGGACCAATTGGTGCGGTTTTTGAGCCGCTCAGCACCCCGCAGCGGCCACTCGAAGGGCCACTGGGGCAGGAAGCCCGTGATGTACTCATACAGGATCAAACCGGCGCCGAAGCAGTCCGAGGCGAAAGTAGGCTTGCCGTAGGCTTGCTCGGGGGCGACGTACCCCGGCGTGCCGAACTCATCCATGGTGACGATCCGGCCACGCTGGTAGCGGCTGATCCCGAAGTCGCCCAAGGCCGTCCGCCCGTCGGGGAAGAGGAAGATATTGCCCGGCGTCACGTCGCAATGCACCACGCGCTGGCTGTGGGCGTAGGCCAGGGCTTCCAGCACCTGCTTCATGATCATGAGGATGCGGTGGGGCATCATCGGCTTGTGCCGATCCGCCAGCGTGCCCACCGACAATTCGGTCGCCAGCACGATTCGGCCGTCGATGAGGTCGGCGTTCTTGATCGGCATGATGCAGGGGTGCCGCAGCGACGCCACCAGCCGGATTTCCTTGCGGATGCTCGCTTCATCGACCGTACCGTCCAGGCGGGCCAGCGGCAGCTTCAGCGCCACCCAGATGCCCTCGATTTGATCGCGGGCCTTCCAGATCTCTCCCGAGCCGCCCTCGCCCAGCTTGCGCGAGAGCTTGTACTTACCGATGAGGTGGCCGGCGGCAAGGCCGTTGCCGTTTTTGAACGTGGTCATGGATGCGAGCTATGTAAAAAAGTGTCTCGATTGAGTCCGGAAGAGCGCGAACGCTCGATACTTCATCAATAACATGCTGGCGCGCGAAGTCAAGATTGCTTAGACTTCATTTTGCCCTTGCCGCCGAACGCGTCGCATTCTTCACCGCACTTTTGCGACGGTTTCTTGATGTTCGAATACCGAGCAAAACAAGGAGCCGCAGGTCCCGGCGCGCCGGGAGAATCCCGACTTGTCGGGAGCCTGCGCGAGGCCTCGAACGGGGCAGATACACTCGTTTCCCCATTCGCACGGGTTGAGCTACCTCTTCAAACATCCAATGAGATCGAAGTTCAATTTCGGCCCCGCCCGCAACCGGAGCCCGCCCGCCATGTGAGTCCACCCGCCTTGACCCGGCCGCAAGCGGGGGTAAACTGTGAAATGGCAACAACTTCCGAGGCCACGTAGCTCAGTTGGTTAGAGCGAGGGATTCATAAACCCTAGGTCACTGGTTCGACTCCAGTCGTGGCCAATACACCCTCGCGACGACTCAGGCAAACAAGGGCAGTCCCCGCGCGCTTGCCTCTTGGCGATCATGCGGCGGAGGTGTCGTATTGCGCGAGGTGGGCGCGCTTGCCGAGATCACGCAGCTTGCGATGGTTGCGGCTCAGGTACTCGTCCAGCACTGCTGCATCTGCGTCCAATTGATAGAAAACCGTATCGCAGATGGGATTCTTATCGATGAGGTCTTTGGCGATGCCCCGTGCTTCGTCGATGGCCCGGTAGACCCGGTCATACATTTCGCCCTTTTCGCCGGTGGTCATATCCTCCAGCCGCAGCAATTCCTCGGTCATTTCATGCAGCCGCACGGCCCGCTCGTAGATTCGCGAGTCGGTGATAGGGCAACACGTGCCGTCCGGCCGCAGGTCTGCCACGCTGGGCAGCAGCAGCCCGAGTTCGCGCTCGATCCGACAGGCCTCGGTCATCAGCGGCACCATTTGCAGCATCAGCGCTTCGTTGGTGGACAGTACGGCGTCGAGCGTTTCCGCGCCGCGCACTTTCAGGCCGTTGACTTCGCTGCACAAGCCTTCGTACTTCTCGCGCACCTGCGCGCTGATCCGCTCCATCCGCTCATGCGGCGGAATGGCCTTATCCAGCGCATCAAGCTCCGGCCTGACGCGCTTGGCAAAATACTCCATCTGCTCGCGAATCGCCCGTTTGAGTTGCTTGCGAATTCCAGTCGCCATCACACACTCCCCGCTCAACAAAGACATGCACCGGCCAAAAGTCGGCTCCCAGGCCCTCGATCCGACCCCGGAACGCCGACAACCACATTGTAGCGTCCCGGGCCTCGCGGCTCAATGAGGAACCCCGGGCATGTGCTGCTCATTCGCACGGATCCCAACTGCCCAGCAGCATGGCCAGGTCGGAGGCGTTCACCGAACCGCCAGAATTGAGGTCGGCGGGGTCGCAGTCGCTGCAGGTGGGTGTTGCAGGGCGGGTCGGTCCAGGCCTTGACAAAGACCGACCAGTCGTCATGGTCGGCTTCGGCGTTCGAGTCGTCCAAATCTGTCCATTGACATCCAGGCCAAGAGCCTGCTCGTGGAGCAGTGAGGCACTCGTGGAAAAAGCACGGACCATCAAGGTAGGCCTGCCGGGCGGTCTATTTTTCGCCACGGCACTCTACGTGTGTTGCACGTGCGGTGATTAAAGGGAGTAAAGGGGATTAAAGGGGTCAGGAATGCTCTGTAGAAAACCTGCGATGTTCGGCCCCGACGGGGCCGAGGGCTGTAGCCACGGGTGGAGTTCGCCATGGGCGAACGGAACCCGTGGAACAGTTGAGCGGAACGCGCCACCCGTGGCTACAGCCCTTGACCCCTCCGGGGTCAACCGCGCCGAATGACCGGGCGGGATTCAAACGGGCGCCGCACGTGGGTGGTTTTTTA
>JADFJZ010000208.1 GCA_022565195.1 Planctomycetota bacterium
TTGATCTCGCGAACATAGTTGGCCAAGATGACAACCTCGGAATCGGTGAGGTTCGGGCGGGCCGGCATGGCTCCGAAATGACGGCCCGATAGGATGGTCTGCTCCAGATCTTCCTGTGTCGGCACGCCGTTCAGTGTCGAGATGTATCGTATCGGCTCATTGCGAAAGTCGCGCGGGCGCACATCCAGTGCGATGGCTGCCGGGCCGTCGCCCCTGCCGGTCGCCCCGTGGCAGGCCGCGCAGTGAGCGACGTAGAGACGCTGCCCCTCGATTGATGCTGGCATTGAGGGCCCGGCTCCGGTACTGCGGCAGGAGAGCGCCGCCCCCGCCAGGATCAGCGCAAGTCCTAAGCCGGTCCAGCAGGCGCCCGCGCAGCGGGTCGAACCGGGGTGTCTCCGCGATACATGCTTACGCGTTTGTAGATTCGAAGTGGGCATTATCGAAACGATACCTCCGTCCGTATAGCGTGAACAGGGGCAAGCTGCTTGCCCGCTCCAGCCTCGAAGTCCCCACCCGCGCCACAATAGGTTGCAGGACAAACGGTTGCGAATCTGATAGAATCTGCCACGGCCCGATGAGTGTTCGCAAAACTGACAATCGGTGGCCAAATTTCGCAGATGTGCGAGAGCCGGTCCCGCACCAATTTACCGAGGTGACGATATCCGCCCGGAGGGATCGTTCAGCAACAAATTGGTGCGGGATCGGCGGGTTGGACGGCTCCAACGACGGCAGATACCATTGCCTTGGGGCGTTCACTCCGAATCTGCTCCGCCGTAGCGCAGGTCTATCGCAACAGATTCCGGCGGCTCAGGAGCGCTGAGGCGTGATTCCGACACCCAAATCCGTATTGGGAATTCGTGGCATCGTCGCGGGGGCGCTGGTTCTCATTTGCATCGGCGTGAACGTCCTGGGCATCTTGTACGTCTCCCGGGAACACAAACTCATCGAGCGCACCATGGCGGCGATGACCACGCAGCAGGGTGAACTGTGGGCACGATTATGCACCGAGGCGTTTCAATCTGAGGACGTTGAACGGCTTCAGGCGATTGTCAGCGTTATTGGCACTAGCGAACATATCGTGCAAGCACAAGTAGTGGATTCAGATGGCCTTGTGGTTGCGGCGAGAACTCCGGATGCCGTGGGATCGATGCGCCCAGAGGGAGACACCGAGCACGGTGAATTCGAAGCCAGCGGCTTCGTGATAAGCGGCGTGCGCGAGCTGCATCCCGTGCCGTCCGGCTTCTTCCACGAAGAGGGCCATGACTTCGAATTTCAATTTCCCTTGGTTCAAGACGGCAGATCCTATGGATCGCTCATCCTGGTCATGAATACGGCGTGGGGCAACCGGCAGGCCAAAGCGCTGGCCCTGACGGGGCTGGTCACGTTGTTCGCGATCACTCTTGCGATCGTGTTGTTGGCGATTCTGCTTGATTGGCGACTGCGCGGAGCCGTGAAGCAACTTATCGCCGCGACACAGGCCATCGCTCACGGGCAACTCGATCTCGAGGTGAGTGTTGGGACGCACGACGAACTCGACGTGCTGGGCGAGAGCGTGACGCAAATGGCCCAGGCACTTAAGCGTTCGCAAGAGAGAGTACAACACTGGGAACACCAGCTCGAGAACACCATTGATCAACGCACCAAGGAACTCGAGGAATCGCAGGCCCTGCTGGCTCAGCAGGAAAAGATGGCCGCCCTGGGCCTGATGGCCGCCGGTATCGCACACGAAGTGGGCAACCCGCTGTCAGCCATTTCGACGATCCTGCAGCGAATGGAAATGAACGCTCCGCCCGAAGTACGCAAGAAATGCGAGATCATGAGGCAGCAGATCGATCGCATCTCGAAAATCATTCATGAACTGCGACAGTTTTCCAGACCTGTTTCTCACGCGGAAGATGTGCCGGTCAACTTGAATGACGTGTTGCGCCAATCTGTGCAAGTGTGTCGTTACGATCCGAGAGCCAAGAACATTCAGATCGAGGACGACTTCGATCCCAACCTGCCCAGCATCAAGGGCAATCCCGATCGCTGGCAACAGGTTTTCCTGAATATCATCATCAACGCCTTCGACGCCATGCCCAAAGGCGGACAGCTTTCGGTGATCAGCCGATCCGTCGATGGCCGCGTGGAGCTGTGTTTCCGCGATACCGGGGTGGGTATGACCTCCGAACAAATGCGCAAATTGTTCCACCCCTTCTTTTCGACCAAGCGGAGCGGCCACAGGTTCGGGCTGGGCTTGTCTGTTTGCGAAGGAATTGTACGCAGCAGCGGCGGCACCATCGACGTCAGCAGTCAACCGGGCCGGGGCACCGAATTCCGCATCACCATCCCGACGCGCCGTGCTGATTCCGGTCTCCCGCGGGCGAACCCCCTGGCGGGCGGAGCGCAGCCATCCATCGCCCAACGGAGCCTCAAGTAAATGTCACATCGAATCCTCATCGTGGATGACGAACGCGCCTTGCGCGAGGAACTCGCTGAGTTCTTTCACGATCAGAATCTCTACTGTGCGATCGCCGGCGACGCGGAACAAGCCTTGAAGCTCGTTCGCGAACAGGACTTCGATATCGTGCTGACCGATATTCGCATGCCCGGGATCGACGGCATCGAATTCGTCTGGCAACTACGTGACATTGCCCCCGAGACCTTGGTGCTGATGATGACCGCCCATCCGTCCGTCGATACGGCCGTCTCCGCCATGCGAATAGGCGTGATCGACTATGTGATCAAGCCGCTCGTGTTACAGGACCTGCTCCGCAAAGTGCAGCACTTGATCGAGTTCAGGGAACAGCAGCGCGAACTGCGTTGGTATCGTCAACAGGCCCAGGCTAACTATGACCTCTCCAACATCGTGGGTCGCTCGAAAGCAATGCAAGAAGTGTTCAGCGTGGTGGAGAAAGTTGCCGAAAACAGCAGCCCGGTGCTAATCACGGGTGAGAGTGGGACGGGCAAAGAACTTGTGGCTCGCGCAATTCATTACAATGGAGGTCGAAAAGATGAACGCTTTGTGGCGGTCAATTGCAGCGCCATCCCTGCAGCACTGCTCGAGGCGGAGCTTTTTGGCCACGTGAAGGGCGCGTTCACGGGGGCGGAACACGACAGGAAGGGTCTCTTTGCCGTAGCCAGCGGCGGCACGCTGTTCCTGGACGAAATTGGAGAATTGCCGCTGGAGCAACAGCCCAAGCTGCTCCGAGCGACCGAAAACAAGGAAATCCTGCCCGTCGGCGCGAACGAGCCGGTCTCAGTAGATGCCCGAATCGTCGCATCAACGAACAAGGATCTACGACAGGAGGTCAAGGAGGGGCGATTCCGCGAGGACCTTTATTATCGATTGAGTGTTCTGACGATCCACATCCCGCCGCTTAGAGATCGACGAGAGGACATTCCCCTGCTCGTGGATCACTTCGTTGGGCAATTCAACCGCGAACTCAGACGGCAAGTCAGAGGTTTGTCGAATGAAGCGCTGAGACGTCTGCTCAGTTACGAATGGAAGGGTAACGTCCGCGAACTGCGGAACGTGATCGAGAGAGCAGTTATGTTCACTGAGGGCGACCTCGTCACTCCCGACGTGCTGCCCACACACTTGATGGAGGCAACGCATCCTGCCGAGACGACCGGAACGCTTAGAAACGCGGTCCACAAGTTCGAGAGCGAGTACATCGACGCCATCCTGCGCGCTACGGATGGCGACAAGGCCCGCGCCGCCGAGTTGCTCGGCGTCAGCCTCAGTTCGCTCTACCGCCGCCTGCAACGGTTCGATGGCCAAACAGCAGCAACCGCTGAAGGCGATCCACCATCTTGATGCATAGGTCCTTTTGCTGCCCGTGCCCGAACTAATCCAGTGAACTGACCTGACCCCCGAGAAGGAGTCCAGACCGCATGTCAGGATCATGCGCCTTCTGGATCTGAGAAGGAGGTCAGATGATGGCCAAGACCGGTTACATGCGCGGCGTACGCTCGTTAAGCGGCTATGTCCGGACATCCCCGAAAGCGTGGTATGCCTTTTCCATCCTGTTCAATGATATCCCCGGCGGGACGGCGCCCTACAATCGGATCCACGACGATGTCTGCCGAACTCTGGCCGATCCGGAATGAGTTGCCGCTGAATAGTGATGCGTTTCATGAGTAGTTCGAAGATCCGCTCGACTTCGAGTTGACCCCGCGCTGGCGCTTGGGGCTCTGATTTCTGCCAGCGACACCCAAATCAGAGCCCGGAGCGTAAGCGACGGGTCAAACTCCCCAGTCGTGGAGCGTATGGGACGCGGCGCTCAACTCCGGCACCGAGTTCTAATGCCGTCCTACGACGTCTGCACGAGTCGGCGGCGGACATTTCGGAGCTTGGAAGAACTGATCGGGCTGCTGGCTCAAACAGCACGAATCGTCCGATTGGGCTACAATCATACGACTCATGCTCCGCAAGACCCTGACAATCCTCTCCCTCATCGGCCTGCTGCTCAGCGTGGGAGCGTGGGGGGTGAGTTATTGGCATGTCTCGGCGTTGTTCATTGGTAGGACAGAAGGAGTAGATATCGACCTAAGCCGGGGCTG
>JADFJZ010000209.1 GCA_022565195.1 Planctomycetota bacterium
TTACCGAGAAGTTCGACAACCTCAAAGCCGGCGCTGCACAGCAGCTTGGTCAATTGCTTCGGGGTCTGGGTGTGCAGTTCAAACTGCTCCGCCTTGGCCTTGGTCAGCCAATGCGTGCGGCCGGTCTTGATGAACTTCTCCAACCCGTCGAGATCACCGCGTTCCAGATAGAAATCGATACCGTTCAGGCGATTGTCGATCGTGCCGATCAAGAGGCCGTCGGCTTTGAGAAGGCGACGAATCTGCTTCAGCGCTCGCCCGGGCGAATCGACCGAGCACAACGGCTCGCCAAACGCCGTCGCCAGGGCAAAATGCGCGGCGGGCAGCTCCGAGAGATCGGCCAAATCCGCGCGCACGCAAGTGACCTTATCTTCCAGTCCCGATTCGGACGCTTTGCGCCGCACCACGTCCACCATCTTGTACGAAATGTCCAGGCAGGTCACGGCGTAGCCGCTGTGCGCCATCTTCAGCCCCCACTTGCCCGTGCCGCAGCCGAGGTCGATGATCGGTTCGCTTTGGCGGGTCGGCAGGTGCGGCTTGAGGTAGTCCCAGGTCAGCGTATCGTGCCACCGCCAATACAGATCGTCGTAAATGTCGTCGTACTTGTGCGCCACGCGATCGTGGTAGGTCTCAACAGCTTGTCGTTGTCTGCGGCTCATGCCCGGCAGTCTGATCGATGCCCGGCGGTCTTGTCAAACGCCCGCGCCGGATCGTTTTTGATGTCCGCCCCGCCATCGCTTACACTGTAGTAGCGTTGCCCAGTCCGCGTAGCCGCTGAGCCGGGCCCTTCAGGGTCCGGACCGCATAATCGGACGACGTATCGTTCGTCCGTGGCCTGAAGGCCACGGCTCGGGGAGCGGCGGTTGATCAAGTGCTGATCCGGCGGCATTTCTATCATTGGAACTCTTATGCGTACGTGCTATTTCGATTGTTTCAGCGGGGCCAGCGGCGACATGATCATCGCCGCACTCCTCGATGCCGGCGCGTCGATCGACGAGCTTCGCAAACAGCTCGCTTCCCTGCCCGGCATTGGATTTGAGATTTCGGCGGAGCGCATTAAGAAGCAAGGCTTCGCCGCGACGACGTTTGATGTGCGGTTCGATGAAAACCAGCAGCACCGCCATTTGAGCGACGTTCTGGAAATCATTCGCGGCGGGCAATTCAGCCAACGCGTCACGGATCAGGCCTGCGCGATCTTCCGGCGATTGGCGGAGGCCGAGGCGGCGGTGCATGGCACCGACGTCGAGAAGGTCCACTTTCACGAGGTCGGGGCCATCGATGCGATTGTCGACGTCACTGGGGCCTGCCTGGCGCTGGAACAACTCGGCGTCGAGGAAGTGGCCTGCTCTGCGATTCCGACCGGCTCGGGCACCGTGACCTGCGCCCACGGCGTGATGCCCATCCCCGCGCCGGCCACCGCGCAGTTGCTCAAAGGCGTGCCGCTGGCAGACTGTGACGAGGTCGGCGAACTCACCACGCCCACCGGCGCGGCGATCCTCACAACGCTGGCACAGAAATTCTCACAACCCGGCGGGATGCGCCTCGAGCACATTGGCTACGGCGCCGGGCGACGCGACGGCCAAAACAGGCCCAATCTGTTGCGTGTGCTCATCGGCGAAGCGCACGCGGCGGCAGAGAGCGACACGGTCGTGATGTTGCAGGCCAACATCGACGATCAAAACCCCGAGCAGATCGGCTACGCTGTCGGCAAGCTGCTCGACGGCGGGGCGCTCGACGCCTACTGCCACCCTATTTACATGAAAAAAGGTCGCCCCGGCTTACTGCTGACGGTACTATGCGAACCGGAGCAAGTGCAGGCCGTCGAGTCGCTGATCTTCGCCGAGACGACGACCTTCGGCATCCGCCGGCAGTTCATGCAGCGCAGCAAACTGGAGCGGCGGCACGAAACGGTGACGCTTCCCCACGGCGATGTGCGGATGAAAATCGGATCGCGCGACGGCCGGGTCGTCACCGCGGCGCCGGAGTTTGAAGATTGCCGCCGAATTGCGGAACAGACCGGTGCGCCGGTGCGGGAAGTGATGGACGCCGCCATCCAGCGCTGGCGAGAACAGCAGTGACGAGGTCTGGTGGGTGGCCCCCTGAGCCGTGGCCTTCAGGCCACGGACCGAGGTCGTGGTTCGCCGCGGCGGACGAATGGTCCGGACCCTGAAGGGCCCGGCTCAAGGATGTCTAAGGCCGGGCTTGGCGCTCTGTCAAACCTGTACGAAGCCTGCGGCTCCTTCGGTGTGCCGATTTGCGTGGATGTGGCGGGCAGAGAAATGATGGATTACTTTGGGGCGGTCGAGTTTCAGAATTACGCGCCTCTGTTGGGCGTGGTGCTGCTCGTGTTTATCATGATGCGGCTGAGCGCCCGGAAGAATCGTCAACCCGGACCGACGTCGCAGAGTCACGCCCGCGATCACCTCGCCAAGTTGAAGGAGGAGCACGCCGTGAAGGGCGACATGCGGGAACTCATGGTGGAGTTGCAGGAACTGTCGCGCGACATCAATGCCCAGATCGACACGCGCTTCGCCAAGCTCGAAGTCTCGATTCGATCGGCGGACGAGCGCATCGACCTGCTGGAGCGTCTCTTGCGTGCGGCCGACGGCCGGCCGACGATCGACACCGTGGTTTCCGGCGACGACGAAGCGCCCCTCTTGCCGCCGGAGCAGCCCCAGGCTGGACTCCCCGAGCCACCACACGGGCGGATCTACGACCTGGCCGACGGCGGCAGGAATTCGATCCAAATCGCCCAGGAAACTGGAAAAACGCCGGGTGAAATCGAGCTCATCCTCTCGCTCCGCGAGAGTACCCGTTCTCCCTGACGGAAACTCATCGAGGCGTCGACTCGGCGAGTCCCGCATCGCCGATCGCAAATCGCGCTGGCCAACCGCCGGCGACGCGCCTAACATGTAAATGGAGTTGTTCTCACGCATTTCTTGCGGGATCCCATCATGGCCAGGAAGCTCAACGTGGTGTTTGTTTGCGGTCCGCGACAGAGCGGCAAGAGCACGCTGATCCAGTCGATCGTGCCGCAGCTTTGTGCCTCTCCGCCGCACTACCTGCGCCTGGTGCCGGTCGACGGCGAGCAGCCGCGCCTGACGCTGCTGGGGGACCTCAAGACTGCGGGGCTGGCCAGTTGGAGGCGCATCAACTACGACGCCGAGCGCATCTTCGAGTTTCTGCCCGAATGCCTCACCGAGATTGCCGAGATGGACGTCTCCCGCACGGTCTTGATCGAGGCCGACGCGGATCCGGGCCTGCGCTATGCTTTTCCGTATGATCACCGCATTTTCGTAATGCCCGCTCCGGTGCGGGTTTTCGACGTGTTCCGCACGCCCGAGGAGGCGGCTGTCGCGCTTCGCGGCGTGATGGACGACACCGCCGCCTTCGCCTCCGAGATCTTCGGCATGTTCGATCCGGACGCCGATGAAGACGACCCCGTGACGCGGGTGCAGCACATCGGCGAGCGTGGGGCGGTGACCGAAGAGCGCGTGGAGATTACGCCCATCCAAATGCGGCGCTTCGTCAACTCACCGCTGGGCGCCGAGATTGCCTCGCGGATCCAGCTCCAGCCCGAATACCACAGCCTGGTCGAGAGCGACGTCATCATCGTCAATATGGCGGTTGGCGGCACGACGAGCATCGTCGACCAGTGCATCCGCCAGATTCAAACGCTCATTTCCCGACTGGAGGACGGCCGGCTGAACAAGCCGGTCCTGTTCAATTGTGATCCCCTCGACCCCGCCGATCCGCTGCAGCAGCAAATGCTCGCCAAGCTCCGAGAGATCCTCGGCGACCAGTGACCAAAATATGAATGGATCCGGTTCGATCTGCCCACGATTGAACAAGACGCAACGAATTGGTGTGCAATCAGTTGTGCAAGATTCGAGCATGCGCAAAAATCAGGCCTGCCTGCATGATATTTGATTGATATTGTATAGATATTGTTACGATATTATGTATTTGAGGCGTGACTCAGAAACGTATTGTGACCCGATGGCGCGGCTGGGGAATGCGGGTAGTGGAGTGCGGCGAGCAGTCCGTCAGCCCGGTGGTCAACGCGGGGACGCTGTGCAACTAGGAGTTCAAGGAGCCGCGGGCTTTAGCCCGCGCGAAGCGCCGCTCGAAGCATCGCTCGAAGCGTCGCGCAAGCTGAAGCTTGCGGCTCCTTGGTTCTTTCTCTGAACCGATGTCTGCCAAGAAATCATTCTTACTTCGCGTGCCGCCCGATTTGTGGGACGAACTGAATCGCTGGGCGAAAGATGAGCTGCGGAGCGTCAACGGGCAGATTGAATTCGTCCTGCGCGAGGCAACGAAGCGCCGGCGAGGCCAAAGGGAGGAAGAAAAGAGAAAAGGGAAAAGAGAAAAGAGAAAACCGGCGGCGCCTCCGCCTGCCGAGAGTGGCGGAGGATCCTGGAGCGCAGAACTCGATTAGTCGTGTCTCGTACTGGCGTGCAGCGCAAGTGAGAAGACCGGCGGGTTGCTGCCGGCGAATTGGCACCAGCGGGCCGGAAGGAGAGGGACGCAATGAGACTCAGCCT
>JADFJZ010000210.1 GCA_022565195.1 Planctomycetota bacterium
CGTACGCGGAGCGGCGAATCGATCATCAATATACATGCGATCCAGGCCAGTGATCGAGTCATCACGCACGCCATTGACACGCACGCGCCGATCATCAAGGGCATCTCCATATTGGACGTGCTGCGTCTGCCCGGCCTCGGCGTGCCTTCGTCGGAGGTTGGGCTGCAGGCCAGCTTTCAAGCGGCGAAGGCTGTGTTGGGCAAGCTGCTCGATCCTGATCTCATGCGCAACTTCGTGACGGATGACTTATCGACTTTGCGGATCAGCCTGCGGGCCCGCGAAACCGCCGGCGTGTGGCAGAAGATCGAGATGGCTGACGACATCCGTCGGAAGGCCGCCACGGAGTTCGGGCCGGAGTACGACGTCACCGTCACCGGCTTGTACTACTTCTACGCCACGCTGATGGCCGGCCTGCTGCGCGACCAAAACACGACCTTCGCGATCACGCTGGTCGCGATCTTCGTGATCAGCGGTCTGTTCCTGCGTTCGTGGAAGCTGGCGGCGATCGGCATGGTGCCGAACCTGCTTCCGACGGTGGCGTGCCTGGGCCTGATGGGCTGGCTGGAGATTCCGCTCAACATGGCCACCTCGATGATGCTGGCCATCTCGCTCGGCATCGCCGTCGATGACACGCTCCATTACCTGTGGCGGTTTCGTCAGGAGCTGACCCACGACGGCGACATCGCCGGCGCCATCCTCCGCAGCCACCGCAGCGTGGGGCTGGCGTGCGTGTTCACGACTGTGGTGATCACCGGCGGGTTCTGGATTCTGTGCTTCTCGCGCTTCCTGCCGATCGCTTACTTCGGCGTGCTCATCGGCCTGACGATGGTGGTGGCGCTGGCGGCGGATTTGGTGCTGCTTCCCGCTCTGTTGATGCTGATCAAACCTCGGATCCACAATCCCTGACTGCCTTGGGCTTCATCCACCTTTCTCACGGCAATCTTGCCACAAAACCACGAAGGCACAAAGAGTGAAGAGGAAGAAGGGAAGAGGGACAGGGAATGGGGAGCGGCGGCTACTCGTTACTGGTTACTGACTACGACTACAGGCCGAACCAAGTCTGTCATGCTCCTTCCACTGTGGGCGGTGGGCTCGGTGGGCCGGTGCGGGCGGCGCGTTCGATTTCCGTGATCATTTGCCCCTTGCGCCACACGCGCACTGTGCCGGTCGATTCGGAGAGCGTGATGGCGATCGAGCGTGTGCTGGCGGTGATGGCGGCGGCGCTGGAGTGCCGCGTGCCCAGCGCCAGGGGCAACTCCTCGCCGGAGATGTTCGGGCGCAAGGTGGTGCCGGCTGAGACGATCACGCCGTTGCCCTTGATCACGAACGCGCCGTCGATGGTGCAGAACTCCTTGACCGTCTCCTTGATGACGTCATTGAGGATGTTGCGTTCCTTCTCGGTGTAGCCTCTGAATGGATTGATGATGTTCTGCTGGCAGTACTTCTGGACCTCTTTGTGGTCGCCCACGACCAGCAGGGCGCCGACCGGCTTGCCCTCGCGGCCTTGCTGGGCGAGTTCGAGGGCGATGGTCAACACTTGCTGGAAGACGACGCGCTTGATGTGCTCGGTGAGCTTCGGCTGATCGACGGTCTGGAAGATCTCGAACTCTTTGCCGACGGTCATGGTCACCAATGTATCGAGTGTCTGGCCTTTGATGCCGACGAGAAAGACGAACTCTTCGCCGGGCGACAGCAGCCGCTGCGAAAATGCGATCAGGGTGGCCATCTTGATCTGCGCCATCCGCGTGAGGTCCAGGTCCGGCACGCGGAGGATTGTGTGGGCGTGTTCCTTGGAGCGAAGCTCGTCTTTCTCGTCGCGGGCGACCAAAATCAGCCGCGTGACCTTTTTGACCTTCTCGGCGACGGCGCCCACGTCGTCGAGCGAGTCGACATAGATCAGCACCGCCTTGGCCTTGACCTTCTTGGCCACTTGAATGGCGGCGTCGATCATGGCGTTGCTGTGCAGATTGTTGAAATCAACTTTCTGTGCGGCCATTGCCGACACTCCACAACATAAGGTCCGTCAAGCACTACTATACTTTCGGCCGGAACTGATTTCGAGTTCAGCCGCTCGGCTCGAGCCGTGGCCTTCAGGCCACGGACCGGTGGCAAGCTGGCTCGCGTGCGGTCCGCACCCTAAAGGGTGCGGCTCAACGATACCAGCGCCGCTTCGCCGAGTTAGGTCAAGTCCTCCGCCGAATCTTCCGAAGCCAACTAAAGCCATGAGTTTAGAGCACGACCCACGCCGAATCCAACCTCCCGGCCGCAAAGGCCCATTGGCCGATCCGGCGTCGGCCGGCGATTCCGCCACGCTGGAACATTTGCTCAGCCATCTCGCCACCGTCGAACAGCAGCTTGACCGCGTCACCGGGCAACTCCGCGATCTGGAGCAACAGGACCACGTCCTGCAGCAGGGCCTGGCCAAGCTGAATCAGCAAATGGCCCGGGCCCGGCAACTGCAAGACGACTTGCTGCCGCGATCGCTGCCGGAGAGCGACAGCCTGCGCATCTCCACACTCTATGTGCCCGCCAACGAACTCAGCGGCGACGTCTACGACGTGGTACGGCTCGGCGATCGGCATTTGTCCATCAACATCTCGGACGCCACCGGGCACGACATGGCTGCTGCCATGCTGAGCATCTTCATGAAGCAATCACTGCGGGCTCGCGAAGCCGCGGCCCACCAGACTCGGCGCGCCGGCATCGAGCATCCGCACGAGTTGCTGTCCAAACTCAACGACGAACTCGTCGCCGCCGATCTGTCTGATTGCCATTTCCTGACTTCCATCCACGCCGTCTTTGATGAGGTTGATCGCAACCTGCTGTGGGCGCGCGGCGGGATGCCGTACCCGATCTTGATCCGCCGCGGCGAATCGCCGCAACGCATCGTGTCCGAAGGTGGGCTGATCGGCGCGTTTGCGGACCAGCAATTCGATTCGGTCAGCACGCACCTCGGCCCCGGCGACATGATGTTGTTGTTCACCGACGGGCTGGAGGCTCTGCTGCTCAACGCCGGCCCCGGGCGCGGGGCAGCGAAGCTGCTGGACACGCCGTGGTGCCGGACGCTGACCGGCGAGACGCTGGAGGCCCACCTGCACGAAATCGAGGATCTGCTGAGCAGTACGTCGTCCAACGACTGGCCGGCGGACGATGTCACCATTCTGGCGCTCGAAGGCCTGCCGAAGGCGTGATTCGTGGTTCGTGATTCGCAAGTGGCCGCACCGCCTTCAGACATCGGGGGTCCGGGCCCAGGACACCACCGTTCCCCAATCCGAAATCCGAAATCCGCAATTCCCCCGCGCTCCCCTTCGGGTCGCCGCTAAACGCGTGAAGAGGCTTTCGTAAGTGGAGGGATAGTCGTCTGTGCCCAGTGATTCTGACTCCCGGCGTCGAACTGTGCGGACGAGAGAGATGTCGCCCGAATTTTTGCATAGAGTTATTCGAGGACATGGCCGCAGGCAGGCTCGAGTGGAGATTCACCTTCCTTCGTGCCGAGATAGATATCGCGCAGGATAATCGAGCCGTCGGGTTGGAACTCGACCGTGCCGGTCAGGTCGGTATCGTCGGGAATGAAATTGCCGCCCGTCACGGTCATGGTCAATTCGTTGGTCGCCGAATCCAGTGAGTAATCACCCCAGTAGTCAATGAACGTCTCAAAGGGCGTCCAAGTGACGGCGAACTCACCCTGGCAGAAGATGATCTCCGCGATCACGCCCTCGGTCTCAGACTCATCCTCGCACGAAATGGACGAGCGCTCTTCCCAGCGCCCCTGGAACGGATCGCCGGCATCCGGCTTACAGCTCAGTATTCCCCCGCCGCAGCCGGACAACAGAGAGAGCAATCCAGCTGAAACAATGACCACATAATAAGTCTGCATCTGCATGTCCTTGTTCCTCCTTGAGAGGCAATACTTGCCCCAATCGGGTGACTTGTCAACCGAGATTTACATTCGCACGCCGCGGCGGGCTCTTGAGCAGTGGATTCGCGAGCACGGCTCAAGCGCAGTGGCACACGCCATACGCCTTACGAGGCAACACCCCGCGCATCGCCAACGCGGCCTGGATTTTGGGAGGCCGTGGGTTCGTTTGGCCACTGAGCATTTGCGCCTGCGGTGAGCTTGTCGAACCGTGGTCCGTGATTCGCCTGCTGTCGAACCATGATTCCTTTCTCTTGATCCCCATTCCGCAATCCGCACTCCATCCCCTTTCATCCTTCGTACTTTGTACTTCGTCCTTTCAGCCCCTTCCCATTCCCGGCCTTGCGTTTACGGCTAAATGGCTTTGTTCGGCCACTGAGCTTTTTCGCCTGCGGTGGCTTCGTTTGGCGCTACACGTTTCGCCACACTTCGCCGTCTTCTTTCATAATTCATACTTCATCATTCATAATTCCCTCCGCGCACACCGCCGGCGCAGCGGCTTGGCCTATTGGTATAACTTGCCCCCCGATCTACGACTGAATGGCCGCAATAGCTCGCCCAGGGACTCCTGGGAAACTGTG
>JADFJZ010000211.1 GCA_022565195.1 Planctomycetota bacterium
AGTAGCCCAGCAGCTCGCTGCGCACGTATTTAGCCTGGCGCGCGGTTGCCACTGGCAGCTCGTCTGCCGGCGCAGTAGAGATTTCGATTTCACCGGCGCCTGTCCAGGGCAGCGGGCTGAATGTTTGAAAAGAAGGGGCGAATGTAGTATGTATCCCCGATTGCCTGGTTCACATTTGAAAGGAAGTGAGATGCGGCAGAATCTCCACATTGACGTTTCGATAATGGTTACACTGGTCATCTTCGGCTGCATGTGTGGATGCGCCCCAAGCGGTGGCGACTCCAATTTGAACCAGAACAGCGATACGAACGAGAATGATAATGTCAACGCAAACGATGACGAAAATGAGAATTCAACAGGCAGTGGAGTAGTCAGCAACTTTGATCTATCAGTGTGGGAGGCGGGGCGAATCGTATATGCAGACTTTGAATCAGGAGAATTGATCACCGTCAAAGAAGATGGAACTGCTGCCAAAATACTTGCTGAGATCGAAGGGGCTGCGTGCCCAGCAGTGTCAGGCGACTCACAAACCCTGGCCCTGAGCAGTCGGATTGAGTCTCGAATCATTGTGCTGGAGAGGTGGAGATGTGCGAGAAGTAGAAGGCTTGACCGGCCACGATCCGTTTCGGGCCACGCCCAATGGTGACGGCAGCCGGCTTGCGTTTCAGGAGGTCGTTCCGCCAGAGCCCATTAATGCCTGTGGTCCAATTCATCTCGTGGTCGGTGGCTCAGATGGCGCCGACCTTACGGCGGAGGTGACAGGTGATTCCATCTGTGCGGAGTGGCCAGAGTGGTCGCCGGACGGAGCCCTGCTCACCTATGCTCACGTCGATCTCGATCAGCCTCCAGGACTTGAGGGGCAACTCTGCATTCTCAACGGTGGATCTCTCGCACAAATCACTTGCTTCGCCGACCCCATCATCAGCATTGGCCATCGAACATTCAGTCCCGACGGGACGATGCTGATGGCACAAGCGTTCCGGGTCATCTCAGTAAGTGATGGAATGGAAGTGCCCGATCCGTTGGCTGCGGCTGAAGGTACGACACCTGTATTGGCTGCCGGTGAACTCGGCAATGCCATAGTGAATGCCGTCGAGTCAATCGGCTTCACGCTCGTAGCGGGAGGCGATGGAGGCGAGGTCTTACCCATTTCGGTAGACTGGAGCCCAGATCATAAGCTGGTATTCGACGCGCTGGCCAGTGAAAACGGCGGTCAAGAAAGTGTGCACATCTTTGTTTACGACATGCGTACGGGCGGTGCTCAACACATCTCGGGCCCGTTTGAAGAAACTGATACGAACGATCATAACTACAGTTTGCTTTGTCCTCGTTGGATAGCGGATTGACTCGTTATCTCTCGACGATTGCACCCTTCGTTAGGAGAGGTACACTTTGCCGTCTTCGGGGGCGAGGGCTTGGATGGCGGACCAGATTTTTAGGGTGGCGGCGTGGACTTGCTCGCGGTCTTTGGGGTCGGTGAACTCGCTCAAGTCTACCGGGGGGCCGTACTTGATGCGGACGCGGTGCCGCAGCAGGAAGGTCAGCAGCACCGAGTCGTGATACTTCACGCCGGAAATGTGCGCGGGAATCACCGTGGCCTTGCTGCGCAGGGCCAGCGCCGCTACGCCGTCGCGCGGTTGCGCCTCCTCGTCCGGGCCGGCGATCCGGCCCTCGATGAAAATACCCAGCAACTTGCCGGCCCGGAGCTGCCGCAGCGCTTGTTTCGTCGCGGCGATGTCCCTGCCGTCGCGGCGCACCGGGATGCACTCCAGCTCCTGAATCAAGTGCCGACACAGCGGAAGGTTGTAATACTCTCTGGCGACCATCCAGCTGCAGAGGCGGTGATGGCACGCAGCGCTCAGCAAACACGGATCCGTCCCAGAGGTGTGGTTGGCGGTGATGATGCACCCGCCTTCGTGGGGGACCGTGCAGATCCCGTCGCGCCGCAGGCGATACCAGAACTTGCAGACCACCTCGTTGAACGACTTGACCGCCCCCACCATCCAGGAATACGGCGAGCGGCGATGATGATGCCGCCACAGCATGACACCCATGACCATCATCACCACCGCCAGACCGCTGAGCACGCCGCCGACGTGGGCATCGAGATTTCCCCATCGGAGAATTCCGAAGGGATCGCCCAGCAGCCCGGTGGCCAGCAACATGCCCGCCATGTTGACCAAATCAATGATGCCGAAAACTTTGCCCCGATAGCCGTCCGGCACGATGCGCTGGATCAGGGTGTTGGCGCTGATGATGATCCACACGCCGAACATGCCCACAGCCACGCCCAGAACGCCGCCGACCCACGGTTGCGAAGTCGCGGCGAAGAGCAGCATCGCCAGGCCCGTGCCCAGCAATGCGACGATGATGTTGTAGTGGGCGCGCGAGGCGTCGCCGATGATCGTCAAGAGGATCGACCCGATCAACATGCCCAGGCCCATGGTGGCCCGCATGCGGCCGAGTTCCGCGAAGCCCAGGTCGTACCAGTTGAGCACGACCGCCGGCAACACACTGCTGAAGATGCCCGCTGCGGTCCAGAACGTGGCGGTGAAGATCATCAATTGCCAGACGCGCCGGTGACAGGCGATGTACCGCGCGCCCGCGGCAATGTCTTGAATGATGAGCCGCGAGCGCCGGTCCGGCGACACGGTGCGCCGCGGCACCAGGATGCACGCGACCAACACTGCACTGAGCCCGAAGGTCGCCGCGTCACCATAGAAGGCGGCGCTGATCCATGCCTCGCTGCTGGGTCCGCGATGGCTCACCAGCCATCCGCCCACGATGTAGCTGACGATCGCGGCGATCGGCGCCAAGCCGTTGAGCAGGCTGTTGGCCTGTGTGAGGCGGTCATCGGCGACGACCTGCGGCACGAACGACAGCCGGGCCGGATTAAAGAAGGCTGCAAACAGGCCCAGCCCCATAATGGGCAGGATCATCATTTTGCTGCCGGGGTCGTCGAGCCAGACGATGTACCAGGGGATTGACAGTGCAATCAAACCTCGGGCGAGGTCGGTGGCGATCATGATCCACTTGCGGGGCAGGCGGTCAGCCAGCGCCCCCGCCACGGGGCCGAGCAAGACGTAGGGCAGGAAGAAGCAAAACAGCATCAGCGCGCCGATGCGGGTCTTCTCGTCGCCCTCCTCGATGGCCATCTTGCGCATGATGCCCAATTCGCTGAGGTGATCGCCGAAGGCACTAATGCCGTAGGCGCAGAACAGGAGGATGAAATTGCGGTTGCGAAGCAGTGATAAGCCCGAGCGAGCGGTCATTGCCGTCCTGTCGCAAGCGGGCGCCGCCTGGCGGATTCAAAGCGCGGTTGACGTCCGCCGCCGGGCAGGCCACAATACACGCTTTGGTCGGCCACACGGGTCGTACCCGCTGGCGGGCGCCGGAGTCGGACTATGGGCCAAACACTCGAAGTCAGCCCTCTGCAAATCGAGATCGGAGACACCGAAGTCTGGTTTCGCTTCAGCGACCCTTCGGCCGCCATGCTCGAAATCCCGCCCGCGTTCGAAAACCAACTGCGCGACGTCATCGATGACAACCGGCTCAACCTCGAAGGCCGAAGCGTGCATCTGGAACTCGGAAACATCGCGGCGATCAGTTCGCGACAACTGGGCATGATTCTGACCGTCCGCGAGGTCATGAAATCGTTCGGCAAACTACAGTTACACAACATCAGCGGCAGTGTCAAACACCTCCTGCAACTCACCGGCACCGACCGCTTCTTCGACATGGCATCGGCGGAGTAGTTTTGAAGAGCCCGGGCGTGCCGGGAGCGTGCCGCGCGGGCGTCATCACCAAACGGGGGCCTCATGAAACTTGCCAACATCATAGCGGTGTTCGCGATGTTCGTCGTGTTTGTGAACGGCGCTTGCGAAAAAAAGTCGTCCCCGCCCGCGCCGCCAACTCAGGCCGCGCCTAATAAAAAACCCCCGGGCCCGCCGACCGCCGCCGACCCGGCGAAAGACGATCCCGCCTCCCCGTCGTGGTTGCCCGATCCGGAGGAGGTTCTCGGCTGGGTCCGGACTTCCAATATAGAGGTCATCCGCCCTGGCGAGATTACAGGTCGTCGAAACAAACTGCGCGGCAATGTCGAGGGCTTCTCGTTCAAGTCAATGTTCTACTTCAAGTATGAATCCACGCTGCCCGAACCCGGCGGCGTGATCGCGGCCGTGAGTCTGGTTGAGTTGAGCCGCCGCGACGCCGCGTATGGGTTGGCCACCTGTATGATGCCGATCCAAGCGCGCGACAGCCTGGTGGGTTCGATGTCGAGTGTGGAGAACGATGATGGCTGGACCACGGTACACGGCTGGCAGGGGCGATACTACATCCACGCGACAATGGAGCGCGGCGCCGTTCCGGAGCCACGTGTCTCACTGGAGAAGCTCGCCGCGGCGCTGCTCCGCCCGATCCCCAGCGCCGAGCCGCCCGGATTGCTGAGCTACCTGACCATGGCCCATCGCATTCCC
>JADFJZ010000212.1 GCA_022565195.1 Planctomycetota bacterium
TCGTTTCGCGAAAGCGCAGTTTCATCGCGCCACACCGAATCATCGCGCAGGCTGAAGCCTGCGGCTCCTTGGCCGAATTGCATTCGTCATATCGCCGATTCGATGGTCGCGACAGCGCCGCCCTCGAAGCGGCGGATGCCGAAGGCAAAGAGAGCTTGCCCACAGCGTGGGCAGCTCCGAAGGAGCGCAGGTCGGTAGCCAGGGGCGTCAGCCCCTGGAAAGATGTCAATTCAAGAACGCGAGCCCTGGAGGGGCGACAGAGAAAAAACGGGAGTTTGGCGAATGATCTATCGCCCCGCTGGGGCTTAGTTTCTTTGCAGGGGCCGGTGTCCAGGGGCTTGCGCCCCTGGCTACCAACCTGCGCCCCTGCGGGGCTAGATCGCCGATTCGATGGTCTCGACGGCGCTGCCTTCGAAGCGGTTGTTGACGAAAGCGAAGAGGGCCTGGCCGCCGGATTGGCAGCGTTCGATGAGTTCGCGGAGGGCGGAGCGGCCTTCGGGGTATTCGTCCTGTACGCGCTCGTAGGGCGCGAACTTCTCGACGGCCTGTGTGTACGTTCGGCCGGGACGGAGCAGAAACCGGGCCACGACATGGTCGGCGGTGAACACGTCATGTCTCGCGAGCTGCTCATCGATCGGAGGCATGCGCGTCCAGCTATTGAGACAATGGGCCGTATTGAACTCGCGCAGGGTCGCGAAGTAGCCGTCGTGCTTCACAAATGGCGGGTTGCGGACTTCCACTGCAAAGGCGAAGCGGTCCGTGGGCAACTCGCCGAGCATTTCGCCCAGCGCCGCGCTGAAGTTGGCCGGCTCGGCCATTGGGCCGTCGTGGATGGTGCCGAACTGGAAGATCAACGGCCCGAGCTTGTCGCGGTATGCTTCGAGCGGTTTGAGCAGCTTGTCGCGAACCAGGTCGGCGTCCATGAAATGGCCGTTGGATGTGCCCGCCCGGCGGCCGTAACGCGGCAGTTGCGGGTAGCGCTCGACCGTGACTTCTTCCGGAACCTTCAGGCTGAACTTGTACCCCGGCGGAAGTTGCTCGAAGGTGCGCTCCCACGTGGCCGCCGATGGAAATTGATAGAACGCGAAATCGCCGCAGACCGTCGGAAACACGCCGGCGTACTCGGCCAGGCAGTTTCGCTCGAACTGCTTCTGGGCGAACTTGCCTCGATATTGATAGCGCGCGGGGTCGTAGATCTGCCCGCACCAGCCGGGATACTTCCAGCTCGAGGTGCCGAGGTACACGCGCCGCTCAGCCAGACGCCCCAGCCGCTCGGCCAGCGCCGCCGCCCGAGCTGGTTTCTGACCCGTTGGCTCTTGTTCCGGCTCGCTTGCCCAGCCAAATCCCTGTTGCTCATCCGCCATAAGTCCAAGCTCCGAAAGACATTGTAACCTTTCCCTACGCCGCTTGAAGTTTGGTGTTTGTTAGGGTATGCTTAAGTACGCCGAATGTCAAAACAAACAAGGAGCCGTGGGCGGAACCTGTCCCGACTTGTCGGGAGCCCGCGCGAATCCCCATCGGGCGCGCTTGTTCCGACCAGGAAACATCGCGCAAGCTAAAGCTTGCGGCTCCTTGAGTGTATGCACGTGTGCCACACATAACACGTGATTGTACGGAAACCTGAATCGATGAACGATGGTTGTACATCATTGGATCCGGCGGCGGTGCTGCGGGCTCGGCCGCGCAGCTTCGCCCTGCGTGTGCGCGGGCAGTCCATGATCGGCGCGGGCATCTATGACGGCGATACCGTCATCGGCGAGTTCACGCCCAACGCCCGGCCGGGCGCCATTGTGGTCGCTTTGATCGACGGCGATTCGGTGCTCAAACGTCTGGTGATGCACAACGGCCAGCCGCAATTGGCTTCGGAAAATCCGAATGATCGCCGCCTCATCCCGTTGTCCGAGCTGGTGATTCAGGGCGTGGTGCATACGGTGGTGCGACGGTTGACATGACTCCGCGCGCAATTGTCCATTTCGACGCCGACGCGTTTTTCGCCTCGGTTGAGCAGGCCGCCGATCGGCACTTGCGTGACAGGCCCATTGCAGTAGGCAGCTTGCACCGCGGCATCGTAGCGTCGGCCAGCTATCAGGCCCGGCGGTACGGCATCTACACGCCCATGCCCATGCGGCAGGCGCGCAAGCTGTGCCCGCAACTGATTGTCGTGCCGCCGCACTTCGAGCTGTACGAGCAATTCTCAGTCAACATCTTCGGGCTCGTCGAAGAACTCACCCCGTTGGTCGAAAAGCAGAGCATCGACGAGGGCTATCTCGACCTCAGCGGCGTGCAGCAGGGGCTGGGCCGCCAGCCGGACGAAGTGCTCGACACGTTGCGGCACAATGTGAAGGACTGGCTGAAGGTGACCCTGTCGGTCGGCCTGGCCCGCACCAAACTGCTCAGCCAGATCGCCGGCAAGGTGCACAAGCCCGACCGACTCACCGTCATTCCGCCATATATAGATAAGGAATTGGCGTTTTTGCATCCTCTGCCGGTCAAATGGCTGCCGGGCATCGGGCCGGTCGGCGCCAAGCTGTTCGCCTCGGCGGGCCTCACGCGTATCGGGCAGGTGGCCCGCATGCCGGTCAACTGGCTGACCGAGCTTGCCGGCCGGCAAGCCCGACAGCTTCGCGAGTTCGCCAACAACATCGACCACCGCCCCGTCGAGCCGGCCACGCCCGACGCCCTGTCCTACGGGCATCAGGAAACCTTCGCCACCGATACCGTCGATGCAGCGCTGATCGATGCCACGCTGCGGCAACTGGCCGACCGCGCCTTTCGGCGAGTCCGTGCCGACGGCAAGCAGATCCGCACCGTCACCGTCAAGATCCGCTACACCGACATGCACGAAAACCAAGGCCAATTGAGCCTGCCCGAGCCGACCGACGTGGAGGATCATGCATATCCACTGCTGTCGCAGTTGTTGCGGCGGCTATGGGACCGGCGGGTGCGCCTGCGCATGCTGCAAGTCAAGCTATCGAAGGTTTACAGCGGATTCACGCAACTGGACTTGTTCGGCGTGACGCAGCGCCAGCGCGACTTGACGCGCACCATCGATGCCATCCGCACGCGATACGGACCGCAAGCGCTACTTCGTTCGCATGACCGCGTGCTTGGCGGAAAGAATTAACCGCAGAGAGCGCAGAGAATTTTGAGATATTTCTTTTCAATCTCTTCTCTGCGTCCTCTGCGTGCTCTGCGGTAAATATATTTGGAAATTCAGAGTTGTACGTTTCCTTGCACAATCGTTCGGCGTATTCGTTCGGCACGGCATTGACCAAACCGAAGCAGCTCGCCAGGTTCGCCGGGCAGCACCACATGCCGGCCATCGCGCTGACCGATCGGAACGGGCTGTACGCCGCTATCGAGTTCCAACAGGCGTGCAGCAAAGCCGGCGTGAAACCGATCATCGGGGCGGAACTGCTGCTGGCCTGCGGTATGACCGTTACGCTGCTGGCGCGGAATCTTGACGGGTATGGCAAGTTGTGCCGGTTGGTGTCGTTGCAACATCTGCGCGACGAACCCGCACGAAGAGAAATTACGAATTATGAATTACGAATTATGAAATTGGGAAACAACCAATTCTCTTCCGCGCCGGATCATGGTTTAGCGGCGACCCGCAGGGGAGCACGTTCAAATGCGGAATGCGGCCTGCGACGAGCTCAGTCGAGTCGAAGGCGGAATTCGAAATCCTCCTGCATCGACCATATCGATCTCTGCGAACACGCCGGTGGTTTGATTTGTCTGGTCGGTCGTGCTCCAGATGAGCGCATTTTGCAAGAATACACCACTTCATTGACGGATGCCTTCGTCGGGCGGCTTTACGTTGAACTGGCCATCCATACTGCCGACGACACACACACTGCCCGGCGGCGGGCGGCGTTGGCAGATCGTCTGGGTGTGCCCGTCGCAGCGACCAGCGAGTCGCGATGTCTCAAACCGGAGCAGGCCCAACTACTGCGGGCGCTGGCGTCGATCGGTTCGCTGACGCTGCTCGATCAGCCGCACCCCGACAAACCCGGCGGCCTGTGGCATTTACGTACGCCAGACGAAATGCAGCGCCTCTTCGCCCGCCGACCCGACGCACTTAAAAACACGCTGGCCATCGCCGAGCAGTGCAACTTCACCTTCGATCTCTCGAAGAACCGCTTCCCGCAGCATATCGCGCCGGAGGGCACGACAGCAATCGAATACCTGCGGCAATTGTCGATCGCCGGGTGCAAGCGGCGTTACATCGACGAGCCGCCGCAGCGCGGCATCGGCGGCGTGCGCCCGAACTGGGAACAAGTCATGCAGCGTATCGAGCGCGAGCTGGACATCATCGAGCAAGTCAACTACGCCGACTACTTCCTCGTGTTTCACGAAATCGTGGAATACTGCCGCCGCAGCCACATCGACTCGCTGGCCCGCGGGTCGGCGGCAGACTCGCTGGTGTGCTACGCACTCGGCGTCAGCCACGCCTGCCCGTTCCGCT
>JADFJZ010000213.1 GCA_022565195.1 Planctomycetota bacterium
GCCAACGGCACTAGCCCGCTCACTTGCCCTCACACGACGGGGGACCGACTTCTCCTCACCCTCACAACTCGCGGCGATGACAACGTTTGGCTGGGCGGTGGCCATACGCAGCACGCGTGGGTGACTGTTGCAGCCGAATCCGCCTCCGTTCTCGACTGTACGGGTGATGACGATTGGAAAGAGGGCGTCAGCGACCCCTGTCCCGATTGTTGCCGTCGTCGGGGAACGCTGTTCCAGTGGAGTTACGGCAACAGCTTCAGCGGCGGTCCCGACCTCGATGCACCGCTGGTGACCGACCGGCCCGACTTCACCGAAGCGAGTTCGACTGTCGGACGCGGCGTCACGCAGATCGAATTTGGCTACACCTACACTTACAACGCCGACGATGGAACCAGTGAACGCGGCCAATCGATTGGCGAACCGTTGTTACGTTACGGCATCTTTGCCGACTGGCTGGAACTGCGTATCGGTCTGCTTCCGGTCGAAGAGCGGATCACCGCCGGCGGACGCACGAATTCGACTGCCGGCACCGAGGATCTGTATCTTGGCCTGAAAATCGGTTTGACGCCCCAGGAAGGCATCTTGCCCGAAATGGCCCTGATTCCCCAAATGACAGTTCCCACCGGCAGCAACGCCTTCACCAACGATGAAGCTCTTCCCGGCGTCAACTGGATTTACAGTTGGGAAATCAACGACGTGCTGTCCACTGCCGGCAGCACACAGATCAATCGCCGCGTCGATGGAATGACGAGGAATTCCTATTCCGAAATCGCGCAGTCTTGGACGGTCGCCGTTTCCTTGACCGACAACATGGGTGCCTATACCGAATGGTTTGCGCTCATTCCGCACAGTGCCGATACCGACCTGACGCAGCACTTCTTCAACGGTGGTTTCACGTACCTGATCAGCGACGACATACAGTTCGACATCCGCGCCGGAGTCGGCCTGAACGATGCCGCCGCCGACTACTTCCTCGGCACAGGCCTGTCCGTCCGCTTTAAGTAGGCGGGAGGGAATTCCGATTGCGGAGTGCGGATTGCAGATTGCGGAATAGGGAGCGGGTGCGTCCTGAAACACCAAGCACGAGTCATGAGCGACCAGTCACCGGTCACCAGAAAGCTCAGTGGCCGAACAAACTCATGCCCCCGCAAGGCCAAGGCCGGGAACGGGTCCTGCCGGACTTGGGGGGTTGGTGTGGACGGCGCTGCGCACTACAATGTAGCTATGGCCGTACGCCTGGGCCGCGGCGGCCGGATCGGGTCCGAAAGAGAGGAAAGCCGGATGCGCACTTTCGTCATCATCATCGCCGCCTCCGCCGTGACGCTGGGGGGCGGCTACTATGGCTATCAGGCCGTCAGCGGCGGTTCGCAAGCTCAGCGGTACAAGACGGCAACGGTCGATCGCGGGACACTCGTGTCCACGGTGACTGCCATCGGCACGGTCGAGCCCATTCTCAGAGTTGTGGTCGGCTCGCAGGTCAGCGGCACGGTGATGCGCTGGCACGCGGATTTCAATCAAACCGTCAAGCAGAACGAGGTTCTGGCGGAACTCGATCAGGACCAAATCAAAGCGACCATCGCCCAGCGCACGGCGGCGCTGGCGGCGGCTGAAGCCGGCGCGGCGGAGGAACACGCCCGACTGACCAAAGCGAAGCTGTCGCTGGAACTCATCCAGCGGGCCTACGAACAGAACAGCGCTTCAAATAACGAACTGGCAATCGCCAGAGCAGATGAACTGGCAGCCCGCGCCGCAGAGCAAGCCGCCCGAGCGCGGATCGATGTGGCTGCTGCTGAAGTTCACGCCGCCGAAATCCAACTGGAGAAGACGATCATTCGCTCGCCCATCGACGGCGTGATCATCTCGCGCGACGTCGATGCGGGCCAAACGGTGGCGGCGTCCCTGTCGGCGCCGACCCTGTTCACCATCGCCAACGACCTGCGCAACATGCGCGTCAGCGCCGCCGTCAGCGAGACGGACATCGGCAGAGTGCACGAGGGCATGGCGACGGAGTTCCGAGTGGACGCTTATCCGAAACTGCGCTTCCGCGGCTCGGTCACGCAGGTTCGTTATGCTGAAACCGTCGTCGACAACGTGGTCACATACGTGACGCTGATCGACGCGCCCAACCCGGACCTGTTGCTTCGTCCGGGCATGACCGCCACCGTCCGCTTCGAGGTCGAGAAGGCGGAAGACGTGCTCCGGGTTCCCAACACCGCCCTGCGCTTTGATCCCGCGAGGCAGCAGACCCGGCAGACCGGCCGGTGGAGCAAGCCGCAGCGGGCACAAGCCCTCAAGCCGCGCGTGTACCGGCTGGCTGCGGGCGGGCTGGAGGAAGTGGTGTTGGAACTGGGCATCAACGACGGCACCTATACCGAGGTCCGCGGGGGCGAACTCAATGCCGGAGACACGCTGGTCACCGGCTGGGAATTGACGGCCGGGCGGTCGCGGTCGCCCGGTGCGAGAGGGTTCTAGTGCCCGCACCGCTGATCGAAATCACCGATGCCTGGAAGATCTACCGCGTCGGCGACGTTGAGATTCCGGCGGTTCGCGGAGTGTCGCTGTCCATCCGCGCCGGCCAGTTCCTGGCCATCACCGGCGCGAGCGGTTCCGG
Organism: Planctomycetota bacterium; assembly: GCA_022565195.1. Next base: position 2,612 of record JADFJZ010000213.1, read on the forward strand.
CAAGTCAACGTTCCTCCATTTGATCGGTTGTCTCGGGCGCCTGACCCGCGGGTCGTACGCCTTTGAAGGACGGGCCACCACCGCGCTGTCGGGACAGCAACTCGCAGGGTTGCGCAACCAGCGTATCGGATTCGTGTTTCAGAACTTCAATCTAATGGCCCGCACCACAGTGCTCGACAACGTCGCCCTGCCGCTGGCTTATCAGGGCGTGCCGCGGCGCGAGCGGCGTCGGCGCGCCGAGGAGCTTCTCACCGAACTCGATCTGCAGGACCGTCTCAAGCATCATCCGAACCAGCTCTCCGGCGGGCAGCAGCAGCGAGTGGCAATCGCACGCGCCCTGATCACGCGTCCGGCGGTGATCCTCGCGGATGAGCCGACCGGGAATTTGGACAGCCGGACCGGCGCCGAAATCATGAGCCTCTTCGCTAAGTTGCACCGCGAGGAAAACATCACCATCATCGTGGTCACGCACGAGGCGGAAGTGAAAGCGTGTGCTGAGCGCCACGTGGTCTTCCGCGACGGCGAGATCATCTCGGACGAAGAAAGGACAGCCACAGCCGCATGAAACGCATGAGTCCATTCACTGTCTTGCTCGAAGCATTCATTAGCTTGCAAAAGAACAAGGTCTGCACAGCCCTGTCGGTTCTGGGCATCGTGATCGGCATTGCCTCGGTGATCGCGATGGTGGCGGTCGGCGAAGGCGCCCGCAACCGGGTGGAGCGCGAGATTCAGGCGCTGGGCGACGACTGGCTGATGATCGGCTATTGGGGCGTGCAGCGCGGCGGCGTGCGGCGGGAGCAGGGCATCACGCCCAAACTGGCAGAGGAAGACGCCCTGGCCATTACGCGCGAGTGCCCGTCGGTGCGGGCTGCGACGCCCAGCAACCGCATGAGCATGCAGGTGGTCTCCTCGTATGGCAACTACCAGACGACCGTTCAAGGCGCGTTTCCGAGCTTCTTTGACATTCGGCGCTGGGATTGCGTCGATGGGCGGCAATTCACGTATGAAGATATGGAGATGCTGGCGCGGGTGTGCTGCATCGGGCAGACCGCGGCGCGAGAGCTATTCGGCGGGTTGAGCCCGATCGGGCAGACGATTCGCGTCAACCGCATCTCGTTCGAGATCATCGGTCTGCTGGGGCCGAAGGGCACGAGCAGCAGCGGCCGAGACAGTGACGACCTCATTGTATTCCCCTGGCGGCCATTCCAGCGCCACATTGCCGGCGATGAAATCTCGCGGACGATGTACGTCGCAGCGGCGCCGGGCGTGCCGCTGGAGCTGGCCAAACAGGAGATTCGCGAATGCCTGCGCCGGCGACATCAACTGGCCGACGACGAGGACGACGACTTCCGCATCTCCGATCGCTCGCTCTCTGCGCAGGCCAGAGCGGAATCGACCCACGCCTTCAACTTTCTGCTGATGACCATTGCCTCGATCTCGCTGTTGGTCGGCGGCGTGGGGATCATGAACATCACGCTGGTCTCGGTCACGGAGCGGACGCGCGAAATCGGCACGCGCATGGCCCTCGGCGCCACGTCGGGCCAGATTCTGGCCCAGTTTCTGACTGAGGCGGTGCTGCTCTGCTTGATCGGCGGGCTGTTCGGCTTCGCGGGCGGGACGCTCGTCGCGCAGATCGTGACTTGGAACCTCGGCTGGGAGACGGAGATTTCCTACTGGATGGCCGGCGTGGCCATTTCGTTTTCCACGGCCGTTGGATTGTTCTTCGGCTTCTACCCGGCGTGGCGCGCCAGCCGACTTGACCCGATCGAGGCTTTGCGCTTTGAATAATCGCGCGGGCTAAAGCCCGCGGCTCCTTGTTTCGTTCGCTATTCAAACATCAACAAGTTTCAGGAGGAT
>JADFJZ010000214.1 GCA_022565195.1 Planctomycetota bacterium
GTTAATGTCCGCCGTGGTCTGGATCAAGTTGCCGTAGTATTTGTCCCCGTTTTCCTCGAGTTCCTGGAGAGACTTGCCCAGGGCGCTCACGATGCCATAGGACAGGCTCATGTCGCCGTCCTTGGCTGTGCCGAAGGGATTGCCCATCGCCAGCGCAAACTGCCCGACTTTGACGTTTGACAAGTCGCCGTATTCGACGGGAACGAGATTGTGGGCATCGATCTTGATGACGGCCAAGTCGCAGCGCTGGTCCCGCGCTACGATGTCGGCCTTGTACCGCCGGCCCGAATGCAGTGTGACGTAAATGCGGTCCGCTGAACTGACGACGTGGTCGTTGCTGAGAATCAGTCCATTCGCAGAGATGATCACGCCGCTGCCGACCATCGGGGCTCGCCGCGGGCGGCCGGGTCGATTCTTGGTGGAGATGGCGACGACCGAAGGACTGACTTTCTCGGCGAGGGCGATGAAGGCGTTTTCGATCGCCTCCAGATCGGCGATATTGGACTCGGCGGAAGCAGACGGAGGCAGGCCCCAGACCGCCAAAGCAGCCAATATGAGCAACGGCATTCGTCGGACTCTCGAATCAGACATGCCTTCTCCTCCACGGGATCGCAATCTGCGTTCGATCTGTCGAGTAGGTACGGCCCAGCTTCTCCTACTGATTATAGCCGCCGAAGCGGTGGGTTTGTCAATCATCATCTGCCCGGCTGGGATCGCTGCGAAAATAGGCAAACTTGGCGGATTCTCCGGAGGAGTTGTGAATATGGGATCGGATGTTCCGAAAATGAACTATGTGCAGGCTCTGAATGTACGCCCTGGGAGGATTTGCCGATGCATCCGCGAGCGAAAGCGAAACTGACGATGTTTTGGCGTCATTGGGTTCGGCCGATTGTTGTGGTGGTTGTTGCGACCAGCGCGTTTCGGTCCGCGATCGCCGACTGGAACGTGGTTCCGACCGGTTCAATGAAGCCGAGCATCGTGGCCGGCGACCGCATCCTGGTCAACAAACTGGCCTACGGCCTGCGAGTACCGTTCACGGATTGGCAACTGCTGCAATGGTCCCAGCCGCAGCGGGGCGAAGTGGTGGTGTTTTTCGCACCGGATGGCGGCCCGCGGATGGTCAAACGGGTCATTGGCGTGCCCGGCGACACCATCCAGCTCTATGGCAACCGCCTGATCATCAATGGCGCGTCGACGCAATACTCGCTGGTCGCCGGGCAACTCGCCGAAGAACTCGAAGACGAAGCCGATCGCCGGCACAACACTTACACGGAACACCTCGACGGGCGGGATCATTTGATGATGACCACACCGAACGCGCCTGCGCCGCGCGATTTCGGGCCGATCGACGTACCGGACGGCAGCTACTTCGTCATGGGGGACAACCGGGACGGCAGCAGAGATTCACGCTTCTTCGGCTTCGTATCCGGCGATCAAGTCGTCGGCAGATCGTCGCGGATCATCCTCTCGCTCGATGCGGACAATTTCTACTTGCCTCGCGCCGATCGCTTCCTGCGTTCTTTGCCCTGAGAACGTGTGTGAGAAGGCGATTGTGCAATCAGAGACGCGACCGTAAGGGAGCGCTTGGCGTTCGCAAGCAACCGCTCCCTTACGGTCGCGGCTCTGAAGGCGCCCGCGATTATGCAAAGGCCGTCTGACGCAGCAGCATGCGCACTTGCTGCGGATCGCGGCCGACCACCGACCGCAGGGCTCGTTCTTCGTCTTCGTCGATCAGACCCAATCCGACGGCGCTGTGGATCTTCTTGATTTCCTCTTCTTCGTCGATCGCGGCTTCTCCCATGCCGCCGAACAGCGTCAATGATGAGACGGAATCCAGATCGTCCATTTGGTAGAGACGACCGACCAACTGGTCCCACTCGTCGGCGCTGATCAGGCCGGAGGACACCAACTCGCGCATGTCCATGAATTCTTCGGCGATGGACGGCGGCTTGAGTTCGACCGCGCCGAAAATCGTCAACAAGAAGGTCCGGTGGCGTTTTTCCGTTCGCGGCAGCCCGGTGGGCGTGTTCCCCTGCAGGACGTTCAGCACTTTATCGACGTTGTTGGGATTGTAGTTGGGATTTGATTTCAGGCTCGACAGCGCGTGTCGTTCCTGCATCAGGCGTTTCGCCAGCGTCGGCTTACGCACGTCCGTGCCGCCGAACAGAGTGACGATAAACTGCCCCTGCCCACTGAGCGTAACTTCTGAGCCGCCGAAGATGGTGAAATGGAACATAATTCAGCCTCGTACCAATGATTACCGCAACCTGACTCAGCCGCCTATTCGTCCACTACCACGGAATATTCCTGGGCGAGCACATATTCTAGCACCCTCGAACGGCCGTAAGCACATTGGCGAAGGGCGATTACGCATCTGTGGGCGCGGATCCGAGAGCTCGAAGCCGCCGCCCCGTTTCTTCCAGCAGGCTGGCCCGCTCCGATTCGAGGAGTTTGCTCGCTCGTGGCCGGCCCGCGCGGTCTTCCGCGATCCACTCCTCAGCGAACTGCCCGGAACGGATCTCCGCCAGGATCTGCTGCATCAGCGGTTTGACTGCCTCGGCGATCCGCGGGTTGCGTGTCAGGTCGCCGTATTGGGCCGTATCGCTGATGTGCTCACGCATGCCGCTCAAACCGTGCGAATGGATCAAATCGACGACGAACTTGACTTCGTGAACGCACTCGAAGTAGGCATGCTCCGGCTCATAGCCGGCCTCAATCAGGACCTCAAAGGCCGCTTTCATCAGAGCCGTCACACCGCCGACCACCGAAACTTGCTCGCCGAAGAGGTCCGTTTCGGTCTCCGCGGCGAAGGTCGCCTCTATGATGCCGGCCCGCCCGGCCCCGATGCCTGTGGCCCAGGCGAGCGCCGTCCGCAATGCCTTCCCGGAGGCATCTTGTTCGACCGCCACCAGCGCTGGCAGCCCTCGCCCATCCTGAAATGCGCGGCGCACCATGTAGCCGGCGCCTTTGGGGGCGACCATGATCACGTCAATGTCGTCGCGCGGCCGAATCTGCTTGTAGTGAATGTTGAAGCCGTGGATGAAGCCGAGCGCCTGGCCCGCTCTCAAATGCGGTTCGATGTGCTCGCGATACGCGGCGGGGGCGGCCATATCGGGCAGCGCCAGGATTGTGAAATCGCTTTGTTTGACGGCCTGATCGATCGGAAGAGGCGCGAAATCGTCGCCCACGGCCCGCCGCCAGCCGGGCCCATCAGGGCGCTGGCCGACCAGAACCTTCAGACCCGAATCGCGCAGATTCAGCGCGTGGGCGTGCCCCTGGTTGCCGTAGCCGATCACCGCGATCGTCGCCCCTCGCAGCGCACCCAAGTCGGCATCACGCTCAGAATAGACCTTGACTGCCAATGGAGTCTCCTGTTCGGGCGTCATCATACGCCTTCCCCACGCGTAAGTCCCGCCGCTCCGAGCGTCGTTCACCGGTTCACCGTGTGACGGATAGAGATCGTTCGATCCCGCGTGGACCCGAGAATACCGATTGACGTTGATTTTGGCCCTTGCCCAAGCATAATAGCGGGACTCTCGGAAAGACGGTGGAGCATGAAGGCAATGAGCATAGACCCCCAAGAACTCCATGAGCAGCTTCTCAATGTGCTCCAGAAGGAGGACCAGGTCCAGCTCCGCGCCGCTCTGGTCAGCGTTGAACCTGCTGATGTCGCTGAGATTCTCGAATTGCTCGAAGACCTGGCGTCATCGCGAGGTTCGCAGCAGCGAGACGCCACGCGTCGGATCGCTCAGCAGGTTCTGCGGCGCTTGGACGATCCGCGGCTGACGGCCTACGCGCTCTACATCATCTTTCAGATACGGGTTCTCAAAACGACCGAGGATTTTCTGGATGTACGCCGCATGCTTGTCAGCGTCAAAGCCGTAGCGCTTGATCAATACTGCACCACTTTCTTCCATCGCACCTTTTACCACCGCGCGGATTTTCTCGTCGAGAATCGCGTCACGAATGGTCTGATGACCGGCCAGTTTTCCGAGGTACGCGGTTATAGCATGACCCGTGTTCAGGGTGAAGAGTTTACGTTCGACAAATGCCATCAGGTTGTCGGTTAACTCCATGCCTGGGATGTTCGGCAGTGCGCCTTTGAACTGCGTTTTATCGACAATCCATTCGCTGAAAGTTTCTACCGTCACTTCCAGCGGATCGTTAGTTGCCGAAGCCGAAGGCGGTACGATGCGGTCAACGGCGGAATCGACAAAGCCAACGTGTTCTTCTACCCACGCTTTGGCGTCTTCCGGCAGGGCGTCGGCAAACGGTAGACCGCGTCGTTGAAGAAACGATGCAAGGATCAAACGAAATCGTTCTGGCAGTGATCGTGACTGTTTGTAGAATGGCATCGAGACCTTCCTTGGTCAAACCTAATGCACCATGAAACCAAGGAGGGCCTCCAAGCGGGAATCATAGCTAGGGAGGGCTCCCGTGACAAATGAAGTCGAGTCTTGACGGACG
>JADFJZ010000215.1 GCA_022565195.1 Planctomycetota bacterium
TCGATCTTGCGGTTATGTTGGGCGCTTGGGGCCCCTGCCCGCTGGTTCCAGGCGCATGTTGCGGCCTGGAGGGTCCAAGCGTGTGTCAACAGTTGACCGAGGAGAACTGCACGCAGGCCGGCGGCGTATTTCTGGGCGGGGGGACGAGTTGCGCGGAGTGCTCCTGTGGTCCCGGCGCGGGGGACTGTTGCAGTGCGAACGGAACGGCGGGCTGTGAAGAGACCAATTGCTGTGACCAGGTATGTGATGTCCTTCCGTCCTGCTGCGAAGTTGCGTGGACGAGTGAATGTGCGGATCAGGCGACCGCCACCTGCGGAGCACTCTGCTTCACGACCCCGGTGAATGATCACTGCGCCGATGCGATTCCGATATTCGACGGCGACACCGATTACGCTACTTTCTTTGCGGACACCGATGGGCCGGCGCACTCGGAGTGCCAGTTCGACGGCCAAACGTATCACGATATCTGGTATGACTACATCGCGTCGTGCAGCCAAACTGTAACGGTGAGCACTTGCAACCAGGCGGACTACGATACGGATCTGGTCGTGTACGATGGCTGCGCTTGTCCGGTGAGCGATGCCAACATGCTGGGCTGCAACGACGACTTTGGTGTTCCGTGTGGATTCACCTCGCAGGTCACGGTGCCCGTAAGTAGCGGCAACTGCTACAAGATTCGCATCGGGGGTTGGCGGGAGGGCGAGCAGGGTCTCGGCACACTGACGGTCACTTGCGGACTGTAGCCTTCGCGTTTCTAATAGGGGATCGAGCGAGCGCGCTGCGGTCACGAGGTCGAGTCTCAGTTCGTGAAAGCCGTGCGGAAGAAAGGGTAAATCCATGCACGCATCAAGTTCAGCGATCCGCTACTGTCATGTGTTTCTGGTTCTTTCGATCCTGTGCGGCGTTCGCTCTTCGTCGATGGTTGCTCACGCCGGGCCGCCGCTCGGCTGTGGTGAACCGGGGACGGGCGATTGCTTCGAGGGTGGGTTCTCGCCCTATTGTGATGATGTGTGCGGCGGCGTGCCTTGCCCGGGATGCTGCGCTATGGTTTGTGCGGCCGATCCCTTTTGTTGCGATGAGAAGGTCGGCTCGTGGGACGGCTTCTGCGTAGGAGAAGCAGAGACACTTTGCTCATGTGATCCCGATGTGGACATTCCGCCGAACGACGACTGCACGGGCGCAATCGCAGTCCAACTGGGCGACACGGAAATCAACAACATCTGCGCGACAGTCGGTGGCCCGGAACATACCGATCTCGAGTGCAACGACGGTCCCGCGGGCCTCGAGGGAATGGGCTTCGACGTGTGGTTCACGTATGAATCGTCCTTCGGGGGATCGCTGAGGGTCATCACCTGCAATCAGCTCGATCCTAGTTGGGACTCCCAACTGGCTGTTTATGAAGGATGCGACTGTTCGGACTTGAGCGATCCTCCGTTGGGCTGCAATCAGGACTTCCTGGGATGCGCCTACGGCACCTCTCTGCTGACCGTCAGCGTCGAACACGGGGCCTGCTATACGATCCGCGTGGGCAGCTCGGTGCTGGGCCCTTTTGGAAGCGGCACCTTGACACTATTGCCCCTGCCGTGCCCGGATTTTGACGGTGACGGCGACGTAGGTCCGTTCGACCTCGCGACGCTGCTGTTTTACTGGGGTCCGTGCGGGAACTGTCCGGCCGATCTGAATGACGACGGTGCGGTCGGTCCTTTCGACTTGGCGCTCCTGCTGGGGACGTGGGGACCCTGCTGAGTCGGGCCTCGGTACGGGCGGGCTCGATTTCGATTCACTCCTTCTTGTCTACCGACCACAGCAACGCCTTAAGTTCCTCGCTGGTTTGAACCGGCCGCTTGCACGTGTAATTCTGGCAGACATAGGCCGTGGGGCGCCCGTCGATTGTGGTCTTCCCTTTCAGCAGGGGCATTGCAGAGGCCGATTGGGCGTCTGTCGCGGCGGCCAGTACCTTGTTGGGGAGGTAGTTGGCATACACCGTCCGCACGAGCGAGTTGAGATCGCCCCCGCTGTTGGGCACCAAGGCGATTTCCTTAGGCTTGCCGTAATAGAAGTCCAGCGCACACAACATCCGCTCAAAAGCCTGCGGAATGCGTTCGATCGATTGACCGTACGCTTTGAAGATCGACTCCGCCTGATCACGCAGGTCCTTGCGATCGAAATACACGGCCAGCCGCAAGAGATTCGACGCGTGTACGGCGTTGCCCGACGGGATGGCGCCCTCGATCGCGTTTTGACTGCGGGCGATGAGCTTTTCGCCGTCGTTGGCGGTCAGGAAGAAGCCGCCCTTGTCGCTGTTGAAATACGCCGCGTGGCAGGTGTTCGCGAGCGCCTCCGCCTCGCGAAGCCAGCGCATGTCGAACGTCGCCTCATAGAGATTCAGCAAGCCTTCGATGAAGAAGGCATAGTCGTTCAAATAGCCGGTCAGGCGGGCTTCACCTTTTCGCCATGTGCGGAGCAGTCGCCCGTCTTTCCGCAGGTGCGTGAGCACGAACTCCGCCGCCCGGGCCGCGGCTGCGGCGTATTTTGGCTCGTCGAGCACGCGGGCGCCCTTCGCCAGACTCGCAATCATCAGCCCGTTCCACGCCGTAAGCATCTTGTCGTCCAGCCCGGGCGGCACACGCTCGCTACGGACGGCCAGCAACTTCGCACGCATGCCGGCCAGCCGTCGCTCCAGTTCCTCAGCGCTCAGCCCGTGCTCGTCGGCCACACGCTGGATGTCGCGCTCGATGTTCAGGATGTTCTTCGGGCCAGGTGGGGCGTGTCCAAACTGTTCGTTCCAGTTGCCGGACTCGGTGACGTCGTAGTAAGAGCAAAACAGCTTCGCGTCCTGCTCGCCGAGGGCTTCTTGCACTTGGTCGACCGTCCAAATGTAATACTTGCCCTCCATTCCTTCGCTGTCGGCGTCGCGCGTCGAATAGAATCCCCCCTCCGGCGACTGCAGATCACCGATGACATAGTCAAAGACGCCCCGGGCGACTTCGGCGTAGCGCTGCTTGCCGAACACTTGATAGCCGTCCAGGTAGATGCTGCTGACGAGGGCCTGATCGTAAAGCATCTTCTCGAAGTGCGGCACCAGCCAGTAGGGATCCGTGCTGTAGCGACAGAATCCGCCGCCCAGATGGTCATGGATGCCGCCGGCCGCCATGCGGTCCAGCGTGACCTCGACCGCCGGCAAGACCGATTCGTCGCCGGTGGCTGCGTACGACCGCAACATTAGCTCCATGGCCATGCTCGGTGGAAACTTGTTGCCGCTGCTGCCGTGTCCTCCGAGTTGGAGATCGAATCCACCGGCCAGCGCTTTGGCGGCGCGGTCACGAACGCCGATCGCGATCACGCCGGCGCTCGCCTGGTCCTGGGTCGCCCAGTTGTTGATGTAGTCTTGGACTTGCTTCGCAACTTGCTCGATATTGCTGCGTCCCTCGCCGGTCCATGCCTGCTGGACGCGCTCGAGCAGAGTGAGAAAGCGATCGCGTGGAATGTACGTGCCGGCCGAGAAGGGGACGCAATCGGGCGTGAGAAACACGCTCATCGGCCAGCCGCCGTTGCCCTGATTGAGCGCCATCGTGGCTTGCATGTAGATTTCGTCGATGTCCGGGCGCTCTTCGCGGTCGACTTTGATGCTGACGAAGTGCTCGTTCAGAACCGCAGCCACGTCCTCCCTCTCGAAGCACTCGTGCTCCATCACGTGGCACCAGTGGCACGCGGAGTAGCCGATGCTCAGGAAGATCGGCTTGTTTTCTTCCTTCGCCTTTTTGAGCGCCTCTTCGCCCCACGGATACCAGTCCACCGGGTTGTGGGCGTGTTGCAGGAGATAGGGGCTGAGGCTGTCGATCAGACGGTTGGTGTGCTTCTCGGCGGTTTGCTTCATTTCGTTTTTCTCGTCTTGCGGCGCAAGCATGAATCCCACGAGTAGGGCGATCGCCACCGCGAAAGAGACCACATAGCGCATCACATTGATTCCAATTCGAGCAGGAGCGTCCGGCCATTGGAACGAATTTGCGGATTATAGCAGCGCCCGCGTGCGAGCACCACTTACGTCTTCTTGACTGATTCTCGTATCAGAAGTGCAAACCGGTGTGGGCAGACGATCTACATCGCCGAGACTGCTAAACGGCAAGCCACCGGCAAGCGTCTCTCGCAGTGGCTTGGCCGTTTAGCAGACGCCGCGTATTACACCGTGCGTAGGCCTGCGAAATGCACTTTCGACGACAGAATCGCTCCCACCAAACCCGACCCGCGACTCCCCTTCGACGCTCGCGTACAATGTCATACCAATGCTCCGCAAGACCCTGACAATCCTATCGCTCCTCTCCTTCCTCGGCCTGCTACTCTGCGTGGCGGTGTGGGTGAGCAGTTTCCGGCAGATGATCTTGAGGTCTTTTCCGCCTATGCAGGTGCTTGTCTCACGCGGCGTGATCTGCTGCACTAAGTATGGTCCACCGAAGCCCAGAGTG
>JADFJZ010000216.1 GCA_022565195.1 Planctomycetota bacterium
CGACGGACAACACCGGCCGCGATTGGACCTCGGAGTTTCGCTCGCTCGACGGCGTGCGCACGAAGCCGCCGGCGTTGCGGCCGCCGCAGCTTCGCGGGTTGGCTGAGGAGCACAGCTACACGCTCGACTTCGGCCCGCTGGACGTCAGTCGGCCGTGGGTGCTGGTGCTCAACGGCTGGTTGATGTGGGGCGAGGCCGGTGTCGCCATCGCGGCCGGTCAGAATCCGGACTTGCCGAATCCCTGGCCGAGGCTCGAGGCCGAGGTCGATGGCGAATGGCAGGCGGTCGATGTGACGGTCGGGGCGCCGAGCGGCAAGCCGCCGCAATCGGTTGTGGTGGACTTGGCCGGCGCGCTGCCCGAAGGCACGATGCGCCTGCGTCTGACTACAGCGTTTGAAATCTATTGGGATCGTGCGGCGCTCTTTGTCCGCGACCGCTCCGAGCGCGCCCGGACAGCGACGCTGGCGCCGGTGCGGGCGGAGTTGTACTGGCGGGGCTTTCCGCGGCAAACGCGCCCGGATCCAAGCGGGCCGGTGCTGCCGGTGACCTCCGATATCTCACTGACGCCGCCGTGGGACACGACGCCGGTGGGCTGGTGTACGCGGTACGGCGACATACTCGAACTTTTGACCGAGATCGACGATCGCTTCGTGATCTTCAACGGCGGCGACGCGGCGACGATCGAGTTCGACGCAGCGCTCGAACCGCTGCCCGACGGCTGGACGCGCAGCTTCTTTCTCATCTCCGACGGCTGGGACAAGGACAGCGACTACAACGTGCTGCACGGCGACACAATCGAGCCGTTGCCATTCCACGGCATGGACGACCAGCTCTATGGCCGGCAGCCGCAACCCCCTGCCCTCGACGATTGGATTGAGCGTTACAACACCCGCTGGGTGGGGCCGTGAACCGCATGCATCTCGCACGTCGGTCGCTGGAAGGTCACATTGCCTCACCGTTTGGCCGATGAACCGGGGTTGGTTACAATGAACGCTTCTCAGCGTCTGCTAATCGGCAAGCCACTTAGAGGCTTGTTCGAGTTGGCTTCGCCGTTTAGCAGGTGCCGGCCGGTCGTTCGGTGCGCGATCGGATTATGATTCCTCAAAGGTAAGGAACGCTGCTCGTGTCATCAGGAAAGCAAAAGACCCGTCAGCGCCCACCATCAGGGGATTCGCATTCGCGCGAGCGTAAGGGCAAACAACATGCTCGCTCCGCTGGACGTGGAGGGCGCATGGTCCTGGTGTGCGGCGTGCTCGTGCTGGGCGCCGTCGCCGCAGTGCTTCTGATGCGGCGCGGTCAGACCGGCGTTGACGTGCCCGTGCCGACCGACCTTGAATCATTCGATCCCCAAATCACGGCGTACTTAAAAAAGTACATCCAGCGCGCTCAGTCGGCGCCGCGGGATTTCGACGCCCAGGCCACTCTGGGGATGGTCTATGGCGCCAACTCCGTGTGGCGTGAAGCTCGGGCGTGTTTCGCAAACGCTGTGCTGCTCAGGCCCGACGAACCGTTGGCGCGGCATCATGAGGCGATCGCGACGGATGAACTCGGCGAAGCCGATACTGCGTTCGAGATGTTCGGGCAGATCGCGCGTGATTTTCCAGACTTCACGCCGGGCCGGCATCGCTACGGGGTCGGGCTTCTGTTTCGCGGCCGACTGGAAGACGCGGCGGCGGAGTTCGAGCGCGTGATCGCGCTGGCCCCGAGCGCGCCCGAAGCCTACATTGGCCTGGGCGAGGTCCGGCTTCGCGAGGGCGACCTGGCTGCGTCGGCCGGGCATTTGCAGAAAGCTTTGCAAATCAACCCGCGGCTGCGTCGGGCACGACACTTGCTTGGCTCAGCCTACCTCAAGTTGGGCCGCACCGCAGAAGCCAAGCGGCATCTTTCCGGCAACGTCGGTACCGGACGACTGTATCTGACGGATTCCTGGTCCCAAGAGCAGCGGCAACACGCGCTGGTGCTGGCCGACCAGATTAGTCGGGCGCTGGGCTGGCTCAATGCCGGTCAGCCCGCCGAGGGCGCCCGGATATTGGAGGAGGCGCTGTCGTGGCATCCGGGCAACGTCGACGTCTCAAACAACCTCGCCATTATGTATCTTCAACTCGGGCGCGTCGAAGAGGCCCTGACCCTTTTGCGCGATTCGTTGCGGCAGGATGACTCGCGCTTCGAGACCTACATCAATCTGGCGGCTTTGCAAATGAGCATGAAGGAGTTCGAGAAAGCCCTGGCCACGATTGACCGGGCCGTCGCGCTGGCGCCCCAAGTGGCGCAGGTGCATCTGACTCGCGGGCATATCCTGCTCCCGCTTGATCGCACTGAGGAAGCCATCGAAGCGCTTGCAAGGGCCTCCGAGCTTGACGCCGAAAACCTGTCGATTCATACGGAGTTGGCCCAATTGTACCTGCGGCATCGGCGGTATCCGGAGGCCAAAGAACATTTCCGCGCCATTGTGGATGGCGATCCGGCCAATTTCGGCGCGTTCGTGCGACTGTGCCATGTGTGCATCCGGCTCGGCGATCTGGAAGAGGCCGAAGAGATTCTGGCCGAGCTGTACGAGCTGGACCCAAACAATACGGACATCGCGAAACTGCAGGGCGAACTGCGCGGGCGAAGGGGCGAATGAGATTCGGAGGTGCATGTGTGGATCACTGAGTTTGAAATCTCTGCGAGTATCAAGGAATCCGTCTGCGGGAGCGCTAGACGGACTTTCCAAAGTCTGCTAACCGGGCAAGCCACCGGTGGGAGTGCTTGACGTGACTTCGTCGTTTAGCAGATGTGGCGCTGATGCGGTCTCGTCGAGAATTGATGATCGGGCATCGGCCGGATGTGTTCGTCAGAATGTCGTCGGGGTCGCTGTTGCGGTCGGACTTCTTCTTGGCCTGACCGGCTGCGAAAAGAAATCCGGTGCCCCGCGGAAGTCGAAACTGGCGTCAATGCAGGCGCCGTGGTTCGAGGAAGTCGCCGTGAACGTAGGAATCGACTTCGTTCTTCAGTCGGGCCACAACAAGCGCCACTGGTTTCCGGAAATATCCCTGGGCGGCGTGGCGTTGTGCGATTTCGACGGCGACGGGTTTCTCGACCTGTATCTGACGCAGGGCTATTCGCTGGACCCCAGCGCGACCGAACGAGCGACGAATCGGCTGTATCGCAATCGCGGCGATGGGACATTTGAGGACGTGACCGATGCGTCCGGCACGGGCGACACGGGCTATGGCATGGGCTGTGCGTGCGGCGACTATGACAACGACGGGGACGTCGATCTGTACGTCACCAACGTCGGGCCTAACGCGCTGTATCGCAATGACGGCGGGCTGAAATTCACGAATGTGACCGATTCGGCGGGGGTCGGGGATCCGAGCTGGGGGACCAGCGCGGCCTTTGTGGACTACGACGGCGACGACGATCTCGATTTGATGATCGTGAATTACATTAGCTGGTCCCGCGAGCGCGAGTTGAACTGCGTCTCCGGCGGGGGCATGCCCGATTATTGCAGCCCGAACAATTATAACGCCCACGCGCGGGATACGCTGTATCGCAACAACGGCGACGGGACATTCACCGACGTGAGCGTTGAAGCCGGCCTGGGTAAAGCCTTTGGCAACGGGCTGGGCTTGGGATGCGGCGATTTCAACAATGACGGCCGGATGGACATGTATGTCGCCAACGACGGCATGCGGAACCAACTGTGGATCAATCAGGGCGGCGGGCGGTTCAGCGAGCAGGCATTGATGTCGGGCTGCGCGGTGAACATTCACGGCTCGCCGGAGGCGGGTATGGGCGTGGTCGGCTTGGATATCGAGAATGACGGCGATCTGGATTTGTTCATGTCGCACCTGCGCAATGAGACCAACACATTCTATCTGAACACGGGCGGTCTGTTCGAAGATACCACGGCGACGATGGGCCTGGCGGCGTCGAGCCTGGTTTACACGGGTTTCGGCCTGGGTTTCGCGGATTTCGATCATGACGGATTGCGCGATTTATACGTCGCCAACGGCCGGGTCATGCTGCACCATCCGCGTTTGAATCCGAATGATCCCTATGCCCAGCCGAACCTGCTCATGCGCGGCGTTGCATTGGCGCGCTTCGAGGAAGTCAATCCTCAGGGCGGCACTGCCAAGTTACTGGTCCACACGAGCCGGGCTGCCGCGTTCGGCGATCTTGAGAACGACGGCGACATCGACATTGTGGTGGCCAACAGGGATGCAGCACCCTACGTTCTGCGCAACGTTGTGGGCCATCGAGGCCGGTGGATTATGTTCCGTATTGTCAACCGTCACGGCAGCGACGCGCTGGGCGCGATGGTACGGATCGATGTCGGCGGGACCTCGCATTGGCGTACGGTCCAACCGCACTACGGATATTGCTCGAGCAGCGACCCGCGCGTGCATTGCGGCCTGGGGCAGGTGGACAAGGTTGATGCCGTGCTGGTGCGTTGGCCGAGCGGCAAGGAGGAAACC
>JADFJZ010000217.1 GCA_022565195.1 Planctomycetota bacterium
CCCTGACGCGCGGCACCGGACACTACGCCCAGTGGCCTAGCGACATCACCCAAACACACGGCAGGCTTCGCGGCCTGCCAAACTCACGAACAACAAAAAAGTGGGCCCGCATACGGCCCACTTCGCCAAACGACCAGGCTACACATGCGGCAAACGACTCAGTTCAACGCCGACCTCCCGCTGAGGACGACAGGCTCAGGCACTGCTCCGGAGCATCGCGCCCGCCAGCGAACATCAGTGACTTGTCCTGTTGGACAGGTGCATGAAATCAAGCCTCGACACGAACAACAATGCGATTACGCCACCGGGCATGGTCGCGATCGGCCCAGCACTGACCCTCTCGCAAGTCCTCACCCCACACCCGCCCACAGGCCCGCAGAGGCCTGCTCATAGTCTGTCTCTCGACATGCCAAGCACTGGATCCGAAGCAGATGTTACCCCCAATCCTTCCGCCACCGCCACAAGGTAAAGGCAGACAACGACATAGAGAATAAACGGCAATCGAATCGTCTGGGCTGTCGCCCATGAATAGCGCATGAACTTGGCATGCAACAACTTGCGCCAAGAACGGCGCTCTACGACCGCGAGCGGCGCACAACCCATTCGGTGTGTGCCGGGGCTCGCCCAACACTATGCGGATTATACGTGCGTGGCAGCTAGTGTCAATTCATTTTGGCACAACCCTCGGCGAATGTATGAGCGGCCTCGTCCCGGTTGCCCTAAATCTTCGCAGCATCCCCAAGCTGTTTCCAGATGCTCGCGAAGCGAGTATAAAGCCGACACTCAATAGCTGGTTCGGTTCGGAGCAAGTGAAGCGTGGAGGCTCGACGAAACTGATCGACTTTTTGATCCTCAATTGGGCACTCATCTCCATCGCCGCCACACTCGTGCTGCTGGTGGTTGTTCCCGCTCTGATCTTGCGCAAATACGTCCGTATCGCGCTTCATATCGTGAAGGACACGATTCCCGCTTTGAGCATGGTGCCCCGCGATTTTGTGCGTCTTGAGGGCGACATCGTTGAGTTTCGGGCGTTCGACGGCCTTCGACTGAACGGCATGTTCTTGTACGGCGATGCGCGGCGCCGGCCGAGAGGCATGATCATCTTCGCTCATGAGTTCAAGAGCGACATGTACAGCGCCTCCCGCTATTGCCAGGGACTGCTGGCAGCAGGCTACGACGTGTTCAGCTTTGATTTCCGCAACCACGGCGCATCCACCTGCGAAGAGCACTTCAAGCCGTTGCAATGGTGCACAGACCGGGAGTTGGACGACATTCTGGGCGCGGTCGCATTCGTTGAGGATTGGCTGGAGCGGCAGCAGCGTCCTTCGGAAATCGGATTGTTCGGTGTTTCTCGCGGTGGGACGGCCTGTCTGTTGGCGGCCTGGCACAACCCGACCATCAAAGCCATCGTTACTGACGGCGCGTTCAGCTCGGACAAGGTCATCGAGTACTTCATGAAGCGTTGGGCGAGCGTTTTCGCGAAAATTCGCTTCGTTTACGAGAATCACCCTCCGACGTTCTGGCGATTCCTGCGCTGGCTGCTGTTTCGCGAGTGCCATCGCAAGCTCGGAATTCGCATTCCCTCGGCGCGCAAGGCGCTCATGCATATGGAACCCAGGCCGATTCTCTTGATCCACGGCGAGAAGGACAGCTACATCCCGGTGGACCAGAGTCGGATCCTCTATGCGGCAGCGAGTGATCCGAGATACATGTGGATTGTGCCGGGCGCGAAACACAACCAGAGCGCCATCGTAGCCCCGCAGGAGTATGCGCAACGCACGGCTCTGTTCTTCGACCGCTACTTGACCGATTCAACGCCGTCCAGTGCGCCCCAGGCCATCTCCGCCCCGAACTCTCCATCCGTTGTGACAGCGGAATCACAGACCGAGGAGCGCCCGCAACGGGACTTTCCCACACGGCACCGCGTGAAATGACTGGAACTCCGATGGATGGACGCAGCCCCGTCGCCTTTGAGAGTGAGGCGATCGAGTGAGGGGCTTTGGAAGAGGATGCCGGCGCGATCCGGACTATTCTTTATAGTACTGATTGTATGACCGAATCTCGATTTCCCAGTTGTCGTCCGTACCCTCCCAAGCCTTGTCTTGAAGGTAGTGTTCAACAATCGGTGTTTGCCACACGGCCGTACCTTTTTCGATCTTCGGGATCATCTTGTATGTGATCGATCCTTCGGGGTAGACGTACTCGCCCTTTTCTTTATCGAAGACTCGGTACTTGAGCGCGAATTGCACTTCGTGCACGGTCAGCTTGTTGGCCTCTTTCGCCGTTACCTTCATGGAGACCTTTTTCTTCGCGGGCTCTTTCACGATTTCGACGGTGGCGGTGATGACGGGCTTGGGCAGGTTTGGGTCCGCCTTCCAATTGCTGAGATCGACAGAGGCCGTCTTGGGGGCCGTGCCGGTGGCAGCCTTCTTTTTCTCGCAGGACGGGATCAGGACGATCACCGCGCAGAGCGGTATGAGTCGCAAGACAATTGACAAAGATCGCTTGTTCATGGCTGGCTCCACAAAATCAAATTACCCGGAAACGAGCCCCGCTGCTTGGCCATCCATCCCAATCTCTAAGGCGCTGCGGGGCTAGTTCCTCGCCCGCCGAGGCCTGGAATCCCCGACTTTGTCTGCCTGGCCGGTCGAATACCCGTGAACGGGGGTTGGAGTCCTTCTTAATCGCCGAAGCCCGTGCCGTCAAGGCGCGGCGGTCTCAGGGCGTCAGAGCCCCGGGTGCCGGAGGGTTCCAGTCGCTCAGAAGCTGCGGATTCTGGGCCGCTGGGGACCGCCCAGGCCCCGATTCTCGCTTGACACTGGTGCCGGAGGGGCTTAGGATATTCATGGTCCTAGGATTTCTCAATCTGGTCGCAACCAACAGCGTATCGCCACCGCATGTTGTGCATGCGCGTGGTTGGCGCGTGGCTGGTTTTCGCCTCATTCCAAACATGCCATGTGCGAGCACAGCACGCATTACTTTTGTCTTGGAGGCAAATCATGACGGCTTCGAAACTTCGCAGGCATCAAGCTGATCCGAAGCGGGGCTTCACGCTCGTGGAGTTGCTGGTGGTCATCGCCATCATTGCCTTGCTCATTTCCATTCTGCTGCCCTCGCTGGCCCGCGCACGAGAACAGGCCAAGTCCGCGAAGTGTCAGGCCAATCTGCACGACCAACTGAGTGCGGGCTTCGCCTATGCCCAAGAGGATCCAGCCGAGTATCTGATACCCCTACACGCACGGTTTTTGACGGCCCCCGGCACCACCCCCTGGACCAGCGGGCAATACCTCTCAGCGGCTCGCAAGGCCTACGGCGGCAAGAGCGGCCGGCACGATTACCAGGAAGTGATCAGCGGCGGCGGGTTGGCCGGTTTCGACCCGGATACGGGGTACGGGCGGTATTCCACCGGAAACCGCATGGGTCCCGCCACGCGCCCGCTGAACCAATACATCTACAAGGGCGGCATGCAGGACTTGTACGGTCAGGATATTCAGGAAATGCAAAGCGACGAGCGCCTTGAGTTCGACGCGTTCAAGTGCCCCTCGGATGTCGGGTATGTGTCTGGAAAGGACGGGGGCGGCGAGTCTGGGAACGGGATCTATATGGGCATGTTGGTGTGGCACAAGGATGACATCAGCTTTTACGAGGCCATGGGCAACAGCTACGCCACCGACTCGCTCATCCTGGGCAATCCCGGCAACCTGCTGACGACCATCGGCCCCTGGTTACGACCGTACACACAGATTCCCAATGTGTCGAAGGTCTCTATGCTCAAGGAGACGCACGGATTCTACGCTTCCGGCTGGAACCGTTGGCTATCGCAGCAGAACGATCCTGATAGCTATACCATGGGCAACCACGGGATCTTGCGTCAGCACAATGTCGGCTTTGCGGACGCGCACGCTAAGCCGGTCAAGTATGAGGTGAGAACGGACGCCATTGGCGGCGGCGGTGGAGTGGTTCACACCGGCAACTTCAAGATTCGAGGCGGACGGCTGGAGCCCGTCCAAGTGAACGGATATGACCAAGGCGGTGATCCTTACACGCTGGGGCAGCTTGGGCATTTGATGTGGAACGGACCGGGGTGGGCGGACCACTGCTTCCCGGCGCCGGCCTACCAGCCCGGCCCGGTTTGGTGAGGCACGCCGCACCTCGAGCGCAGGCCTGATCCGAATTCCGGCCGGCGTTCAAAGGAACGATGACACAAGGCGAGGGTAGTACGATGAGCAATCGCTCGAAGAAGGCGGGACTTCTGCTTGCCGGCGTGGTGGTCGTGGCTGTGATCGCGATCGCCACTTGGTCGGGCATGAGTTCGGCGAAGCCGTCCGGCGGATCTGGATCGGACTCGTTCGCTGTGGGGGCGGGAGAGGAATCGCCGGATGACTTACAACCTGCGGGCCCGGTCACGCGATCGTCGCCGCAGGCGACTCGTGGGGGGAGCCGATGGCAGGACGC
>JADFJZ010000218.1 GCA_022565195.1 Planctomycetota bacterium
AGGCCGCGAGGGGTATCCGCTGAGCAAGTCCTCGCCATAGAGAAGGTACGCAGCTCCCAATTTCTCCTTCGCCGCCTGGTCGGCGTCGTTGTCGCCGGCGAAACTGCCGGGCGCGCGCAGGTTGTCCTTGTCGTCTTCGCTGTGCGCGGAGACTCTGGAGCCTTTGCGGGCACTACTGCGGCTTGATGAACAGCCGACATAGAGCGCCGCGCCGGCGAGCAGGACGGCGCATCCGATCGAGGTTCCAATGAGTAGCTTTCTGTGTTTCATAATTGCTCCTCTGCGAGATTATCGAGGGCGTCACTTCCGGTGGGTCGTGACCCATCCGATTCATGTATCTCCCGAGCCGCAAGCTTTCCCGGCGCGCCGGGACGCGGACGTTCGTGGGGTGCGGCGTTCTCACTTTCCGTGGATCCGCGCGGGCTGAAGCCCGCGGCTCGTTGTCCATTCGCTATCCTCAACTCTTTAACTCTCAAACTCCTGAACTTCGGGTTGGTGGGTCTTGACCCACCCTACTCTTCATTGTTGGTCTCGTCCTCGTCGGAGTAAACGAACGATACTTCGGCGTCGATCTCATTTCCTTGTACGTCGCCGGCGGCGGCAAGGTTGATCGTGATTTCGGGAATCACGTCAACTTCGACCTGCACGTGGATGGTGGCGACGCGGGTTTTGCCGGTGGGCAGGGCGTCGGCGGTGCTGAAGGCGGCGATGATAACGCGGTCGTTCTTCAGGGCTTTGGGGTCGTAGTAGGGCGGTGTGGCGAAGGCTTCGTGCTCGCCGCCTTCGATGCCGACGATCTTGATGCTGCCGGCGGAATCCGTGAGTTCAAACTGATACGCCGCCAGCGGCGCGTCGCCCGAATCGACATAAACATCGATGTATTCGAAGCGCACGGCAGCGGGCGCGTCGTCGCCGCGCTGTGCGAACGCCGCCGTAGCGAGCAGCGCCGTCAACAGTAGGGTGGGCAAGGCCCACCACACTCGGATTGGGGGGGTCTCGCGAGCCGCAAGCTTCAGCTTGCGCGGACGTTCGTGGTGTGCGGCGTTCTCACTCGTGGTAAGTCCGCGCGAGCTAAAGCTCGCGGCTCTGTGGGTTTCTGGGATTGCGCTGTTCATGACGATGCTCCTTTGTTCAGGCGCACGGCGGATTGGGCTACCGTGTCGACGTCTTTGCGATCAATCAGGCCGTCGCCGTTGAAATCCCAGGGCTGCTCGGCGACGCGGTTGTCTTTGATGCTCCGGGCCAGCGCCAAGGCGTCGAGAATGTTCACGCGGCCGTTGCCGTCGATGTCGCGGTGGTCGGTTAGCTGGCGCGTGGCCACCATGCCGGCAGCCTCGCCGAAGGGCGAATTCTCTACATCAGGCGCGGTGAAGGGATTGAACACGACCCACATGATGACGGCAGCCGCCGCCGCAGGCGGCACGGCCCAGCGCAGCAGTAAACGCGTTCGCCGGCGGCCGACGCTTCGCCGTTGGGTGTGGGTGAGGATCGCTTCGTCAGTCGCAGGTGGTATGGCCGACAGCGAGGTGTAGAGCGCTTTGAGGTCGCGTGCGAACGCCGGTGGGGCCTGGAGATCGGAATCGGTCGGGATGTCAGGTTGCAAATCGCTCATGCCGTAGCCTCCACACCATTTAGTGCGCCGGCGGGGCGAAAAGTTCATTGAGTTTCGGGTTTTTTCAGGGAAAAGACGGAGATGGGGCGGGGAATACGGCGCAAAAGATAACCCCGGGCATGCCCGGGGCTATATAGGGTTTATTGGTGGATTGTCCGAACGATCCGCGGAGGCAGTCCGCAAATTCTTCTTGAAGCTCAGACCGCTTCCTCCATTGGCGTGGTGACGTGGCCGTCGAGGAAGCCTTCGAGCTTGCGCGACCGTACCGGGTGCTGCAACTTGCGGATGGCCTTGGCTTCGACCTGCCGCACGCGCTCGCGGGTGACCTTGAAGATTCGGCCGACTTCCTCGAGCGTGTAAGTATAGCCGTCGCCGATGCCGTAACGCAGCTTGATGATCTCGCGCTCGCGGTAGGTCAGCGTTTTGAGCACTTCCTCGATGCGGTCCTTGAGCATCTCGCTGCCGGCGCAAGTGACGGGCGATTCGGCGGCGGCGTCTTCGATGAAGTCGCTGAAGTAGGAATCCTCACTGTCGCCGACCGGGCGATCCAGCGAGATCGGGTGCCGCGAGATCTTGAGCACGCGCCGCGCTTCATAGACCGGCATGTCCGCTGCCTGGGCGATTTCCTCGATGGTCGGCTCGCGGCGCAGCTCCTGCTCCAGCTTCTTGCTGAGGTTGCGGAGCCTGCTCATGGTCTCGATCATGTGTACCGGAATACGAATGGTGCGTGCATGATCGGCGATGGCCCGGGTGATGGCCTGGCGAATCCACCACGTGGCATAAGTGCTGAACTTGTAGCCGCGCTTGTATTCATACTTGTCGACGGCGCGCATCAGGCCGGTGTTGCCCTCCTGGATGATGTCCAGGAAGGACAGGCCTCGATTGCGGTACTTCTTGGCGATCGAAACGACCAGCCGCAGGTTTCCGCCGGACAGCCGGCGCTTGGCTTCCTCGTACTCGCCGAAGACGCGCTGAATACTGGTCAGGCGGGCGCCGAGGTCCTCAGGCGTCTCCAGGACCAGAGAACAAATGCCCTCGAATTCTTCCTTGAGCACCTGCACGTCCTCAGCGGACATGGTCTGCTTCTTGTTTTGGCGTTCGAGCCGGGTCTGCAATTCGCACATCTTGCGGTGCAGGCCGACGAGCTTCCTCATCAGCGGCTGAATGCGGCTGGTCCGCAGAGAGAGTTCCTCCAACAGCTTGGACATCTTACGGCGTCGGCCGTGGAGCCGGGCGTGGCACTCGCTCTTGATTCGGGCGGCGACCCGGCTTTCATTCATCCAGGTCCAATCGTCCGTGTCGAGTTCGAGCAGTTTCTCGACCGTCTGCAGGTTGACGGGCAGGCGCTCGATGATGGTTCTCTTGGCGCTTTGCTCGGAAGTGGAGATCTTCATGGTGCGGTCGAAAGGCAACTGGCCGTGCTCGACCTGCCGGATGATGTGGACCGCCTGAGCCGCGCAAAAATCACTCTCGAGCACTTTTTGGCGAAACGCCATGCGGGTCAACTCGATTTTCTTGGCCAGGTTGATTTCCTCAGGCCGGGTCAGCAGCGGAATCTCGCCCATTTGAGTGAGATACATGCGCACCGGATCGTCGATGCGCCGGGCGACCGCATCGTCCGCCAGCACTTCCGGGCTGACCTCGTCGGGGCCGTCCTTGGCGTCGGCGTCCTCCTTGGGTTTGGTCTGCCGGTTTTCCAGCATGCGGCTTGCTTCGGCCTCGTCCATCATTTCGATGCCGGCCTCATCGAGGCGCAGCATGATGACTTCGAGTTTGTCGGGGGTGATGGCCTCGTCGGGCAGGCGCTGATTCAGTTCTTCCCAACTGAGGAAGCCCTGCTTCTTGCCCTTGGCGACCAGTTCCATGATGGACGCCTCGATCGGATCCATCTCTGCCTCTTTGACGAATTCTACCATCGCGTGTCTCCCGGTTCCGCCGGCGGCGCCGCGCGGTTCCGATGTCACATTAGTGATGCGTCGTGTCCACTTTCAGCTTTCGAATGCCCATGAAATTCGCGGCACTGGCGTATTCCTTCGTCGGGCCATGTACTTCTGCGAAGTTCTGATCCCGGTTCTGAACTGCAGACGCGGGATCATCGGTCCCGCTGCCCGACCATTGCGCGCTTGCTTTGTGCGAATCCCGGACTGCCACCATCTCCTTCAAGCGAGCCACCGCAGCCGTCAAACATTCTTCCGGACGGGCTCGGGCTCGTCCCCGCTCAACAAGGTCTACGATGCGGGCTGCATCGTCGGGCGATTCGAGTTTTTCGATCAAGCCGTTGACGGAAAACGTTCCCCTCTCTTCGGTCAGGGCCGCTACTCCCTCGGCGATTCGCCGCAGTTGCCCGTCCACAAACAGGCTCGGCTGGAACCACTCCGCCGCTTGATCAGACAGCCCGGGTTCGCAAAGCAGGGCCATCAAGATGTCAAGGGCTGCTGCCTCCTGGGTGTCGCGCGGTCGCCTGCGGGCCGGCTGAGATTGGGCGCCGGCCGTCTCCACTTGCGGTGGGCGATTGCGCCGTCTGGCTTCCTCGATTTGTTCGCAAACACTCTCTCGCTTTATTCCAATCAGGCGAGCCAGCTGATCGATCGCCAGCCCGCGTTCAATGTCGCCCAGACTTCCGAAGACGTCCGAGAACGCGACAAATTCTATAAAACTCGTGACCGCCCGCAAGCGGGTCGCTGGAGTCCCACCACCCTGGTGCTCGCGAAGTGTGATTTCCCACTTGAATAGTAGCGCCGGCTTGGCTGAAATCAATAATTCCTCAAAATCCGTGGGGGGTTTTTCGGACAGAAATTCGCAGGGG
>JADFJZ010000219.1 GCA_022565195.1 Planctomycetota bacterium
AGGCCGGTGCGTGCGGGACGCTGTATCAGCTTCACGATGATCCGCGTTTGAATCATCGAGTGCCCGTAACGACCGGCGTGATGGCGGACGAATGCAGCGACGTTTTGCGGGCGTTCTTCCAGCGCCTTCGGCGAGACGCGGATCGATGAGCGCGGAACCGATTGGCGGCCTCGGAGTCTTGTGCGACTCAGTTGACCGACTTGATACGGCGCATGCTGCTGTAGGTGATATACTCTCTGTTGTCGCCGTGTACGACGAGTACGGTCCAGGTGTTATCAGAGGTCACCGATGGCGGAACCTTTTTGACGACGGCGGCCGGCTGGGCCTTGGCCCAGGGTGCGGGCGCCGGCGGTTGGCGATGCCCCGCCAAGGTCGGCTGTGTCGATTCGGCGATCGGGATGAACTGGGAGCGGGTCTGCGTTGGGACCGCAGCCTGCGAGGACTCCGGCGGTGTCAAAAGTGACTTGGCTGCTACGAGACTCGCCGTAACGGCGACCGCGAACATCACGACAATCCATGAGCTGCTTTTCATGTCAAATTCCTTGCCAATTGCGGAATTCCGCGAGAATTCCTGGGTCCGTACGCAATCAAGGCCTAAGGCTGCTCCTTCTTGCATCGGACAAAGCCCGCCGGGACCGATAAGGAAACCATGCCCGCCGGCCCGTAGGATCCGGAATCCAGTCGGATTCTTTTGCGCCGCTGGTGGTTACGGTTTCCAATCGCGTCGCCGGGGTCCGCCGAATCGGCCTCGGGGGGCTTGTCGTCGATGGGGTCTGTCGGTTAAGTTCGTCACCATGCTCGAGAGCTATACAATCTCATTTCGGTTCACCAAACCCACCGAGTCCAAGCCCGGCCCGATCCAGCGCTACGTTCTCCGCGCGACCAGCCTGACAGAGGCTGAGGAGCAGGCCCGGCGATATGCGAACTACCCTAATGTTCAAGTGATCAGCGTGAAAAAGAATTGATGACCCGCGCGGCGGCGGTGTCAGTCGCCGTTGGGATCACGCCGCCCGACGACGATCATGCCGTACTTGTCCGCCAGTCGGAGCAGCTCTTCCCGATCGATCATCAGGGTCTTGCGCGCTTCGACACACAGGACTTTGGCGCCGCTGCGATGGAGGTTCTCGATGGTATCGGGTCCAATCGTAGGCACATCAAAGCGCATATCTTGATTCGGCTTGCCGACCTTGATGTGAGACCATCCGCCCGAGCGGCACAACTCAGCGGCGCGCTTGATCATTTGGTCCGTGCCTTCGATCGCTTCAACGGCGATGACTTCCTGTTCCTTGACCGCGATGGATTGCCCGATATCGAGGCGACCCATATCCTTGGCGATGCGCCAGCCGAATTCAATGTCTTTTTCCTGCGCGGCGCTGAGCCCGCGGCTGGTCATGACGCCCTCGCTGGCCATCGACTCGGGTGTGTATTTGACGCAATCTTCCAAAATGATTCCCTTTTCTGCAAACTCGTCGGCGATGCCGGTCAAGACGGTGCCGTTGCGCTTGTCCGCCAATCTGAAAAACCACAATCGAAACGTCGTCCAATCCGGCAGGTAGTGGACCAATCGTGCGATGCCGCTCTTGCCGTACATGTCGGCCTTGCGGACGGAGCCGGCCAGAATGGCCCGCTGGCAACCCGCCTGACGCAGAATTCGAATGCACTGCCCCAGGCGCACGATGTTGGCCCAGTGGAACTCATCCACCAGCGTCGCGATCTGCGGGTCGGCAAAATCGCGCAGCCCGATCGCGACGACGTGATGACCCGCGCGTTTTGCGCCCTCAGCCACCATCAGCGGGAACTTGCCGCCGCCGCAAATCAAGCCGACCTTGTTGTTCGTCACGATGTCCATATTCGGCCGTAACACCTTCGAATCCTGCTCCCAATCAATCTGCCGCCGAAGGGGCGACCGAATCCCGCATTTCCGCCAACTCGGCTTCTATTGCCTTAACGCGTTGCTTCAGATCGGGCAGCTTCTGTGTTATCGAGATCACGCGCTTGGCCTCTGAAGCCTTGATCGCCGGCTGACCCAGCACGTATTCTTTCGAATCAACGTCGTGAGCCACGCCGGCTTTGGCACCGATGTTGGCGTCATCGCCGATCGTGACGTGCCCGATCACGCCGGCCTGCCCGCCCATCTTCACGTTTTTCCCGATGGTCACGGAGCCCGCCAGCCCGACCTGAGCGACGAACATGGCGTTCTCGCCGATCTTCGCGCCATGCCCGATGGCGATCAAGTCGCTGAACTTGCCGCCCCGGCCGATCACGGTATTGCCCAGCATGGCGCGATCGATCGTGCAGTTCGCGCCGATCTCGACGTCATCTTCGATGATGACCCGCCCCACGTGCGGGAACTTCGCCCACTTCTCGCCATCCGGGGCATAGCCGAGTCCGTCTTCTCCGATGACCGTGCCCGCATGGATCTCGACATGGCTGCCGATGATCGACTCTGCATAGATCACCACGTTGGGGTGCAGGGTGACGTTGTCGCCCAGTCGCGAGGATTGTCCGATCGCGCAGCCGGGGTAAAGCACCACGTCGTCGCCGATGACCACACCCTCTTCGACCGTCACATACGGCCCGATGTTCGCATTCTTGCCGATCTTGGCGCCGGGGCTGACCGTCGCATTGGGATGGATGCCCCACTCCGGATGCCGGCGGAAGCCGTGGATCATCACAACCGCTTCGCGGACCGCACAATACGGCTGGGCCGTCCGCAGCAGCGTCATCGGCTGGGGCGGTTCAACGTCGTTATCCACAATGACCGCCGCCGCACGCGTGGTGCTCAATTGCTCCGCGTACCTCGGATTCGCAAGAAAGCCGAGTTCCTTGGGCGTAGCGTCCGACAGCGTGTTGACCGCCTCGATCCGCGTCGCCGGATCGCCTTCGATGACGGTCGGCATACCGCACTCTTGCAGTCGATCAACCAGTTGTTGCAAACTCACTTCCATGACTGAACCTGATCTCTGACAGGGTGGATAAAGCGTGTCATTCTAGCGGAATGCCGAGCAGTGAGTCAAACCGAATCGGACCCGGCGGGATCAGCCTCGGAGTGCGGTTTTTGCCAGAATTTCCACCATTTGCGGGCTGATTTGGAGCTTGTGACCGCCTGTGTGGCTCGCAGATCAGGCAACCCGGCTTGCAGGGCGAGCAGCTTGTCCCGTGCGAAAAAGGCGGGATGGGCGCGGGCCTGCTCGCGCGCCTGATCGCTGAAGAACGCCGACGCCGGCGGCAGGTCGTTGTCGGGCTCATAGAACTTCAAGGCTTCCGCGACGCACAGCGCGGCCTGATAGGCCTCACGCCGCGAGGCGGTGTGGTCGGGTGCTTCCTTGCTCCGGGCGAGGACTGTGTGATAGAGCGTGAGCCACTGGGCGATATCGATCAGTTTCGACGGCTCGTCGGTCGGATTGATCAGCGGCGGCTCGCTCGCGGCGGCCCAGCGCGAGTCGATCCGAAAGCGGTAGGCCGCTTTCTCGCCGCACTGCGGGCACGCACAATCGAGCCGAATGATGTCGTCGATATGGTGCTCTTCGGTGCTCCGGCCGGCTACTTCCAGCGGACCCGCATCGCATTCCGGGCATACCTGGAGCCCCACATAGAGATGAGCTTCGAGAATCGAGTGTGCTGAACGCGGCTTCATGCCACCGCCTGGAAGTGAGTTCTGTTTTTGCGTCAGGCCGCAACCAAAGTGCGAAGGCGTCGCCTGAGCGTTGGCTTAGGGTTCGTCGCCGTCGTCCGCCGCTTCGTCCCCTGCCTCTTCGTCGTTGTCTTCATCGTCCGGCTCCGCCTCGCCATCTTCATCGGTCTCCGGCTTTGATGCGGCCGCCGCCTGCATCACGGCCTGCATGACCGATTGCTGAATGGGTATGAACGCGGGCATCAGCCCCATCTGCACTTGCATTGGGCTCAGAGGCTGCTCTTTGCCCTGGGCGACCATCTCGTCAATCTTCGCGAGCAGTGCGGGCAGCCCCTGCTGAAGCGCACTGCGAATCGCCTCCAGCACCGCAGGCTCGGGGAATTCGGGAATCGCGACATACCATTCCCCGTCCGTGCTGACGAACGGCAGATCGATGGCTGCGCCGGGCATCGGCAGGGCAAGCTTCATGGAGGCATGTGTTCGATCCGAAGCCGTGATCTCGGCGGTGCCGATCAATGGCTTGATCATGGCCATGATTGCCCTGGGGTCTGTCGGCAGCCCGCCCGCCCCGCCCGCCGCTTCCGCATCCACCACGCCCTGCAACTCTTCGAACTTTGCAATGAGCGGCTTGATGATCGGGATGAATTTCTCGATCTCTTCCGCTTGTTCCTCTATGAAGTAATCAGGCAGTTCGTCCCACTCACCCTCCGCCACCACTCCGATGGCCTCTGTCAGCGTGTCGCGGATCGCCTGCACGTCGCTCTCCGGGAGCCCGCTTTCGC
>JADFJZ010000220.1 GCA_022565195.1 Planctomycetota bacterium
CGGACATTGCTCTGGCGTGCAGTGCTTCGTGTTGAAGCCATTGCTTTGAAGTCGTGCGTGCCCACGAAATGCCGGGCCGCTCGGCGCATCGCGTCGCAGTCGAGTTGCTTGTAATAGTGGTAGACGTACCTCTGCTGATGGTGTCGCGTCGGCCTGCGCGGGTGATTGAAGATGCGATAGCGATACAACTTGCGTGTGGAGCGGCTCGTGGAATGAAAGCGCGTCGGAACGTCGCGCAGGCGCAGCAGGTCGATATCTTTCGGCAGGCGGCTTCCGATGGCGTGGCGGAACTTGTAGGGCGTAAGCTCACAGATTGTGTGGAAGTTGGCAATCTGCCCTGCGGCGTGAACGCCGGCGTCGGTTCTGCCGCTCGCGATCAGGGTGACGGGGTGCCGTACGACGCGCTGGGCGACGTCCTGGATGGTCGTCTGCACAGTGCGCATCTTTGCCTGGGTTTGCCAACCGTGGAAATCGGTGCCGTCGTAGGCGATCAGCAATTGGACGTTGCGTTTCATTGGAAACGGTTACTGCGTGGCGGTTCGCGCCCCGTCGATCGGCAAACTGACGCCGGAGATGTACGACGCCGCAGGCGAAGCCAGAAAGCCTGCGGCTGCGGCGATTTCCTCCGGTGCGGCAAAGCGCCCGAGCGGGATCTTTGATTTCAAGTCGGCTTCGAGCAGTTCCGGCGTGGTATTCCTGCGTTCGGCCAAAACGCCGATCAGAGATCGGAGTCTGGCGGTGTCTGTGTAGCCCGGCAGGATGTTGTTGACCGTGATGCCATGCGGTCCGAGTTCGCAGGCGTGCGTTCTGGCCCAGTTGGCCACCGCCGCGCGGATGGTGTTCGAGACACCCAAGCCGGGGATCGGCGCGACCACGGAAGTCGAGATGATGTTGATGATTCGGCCGTAGCCGGCCTGCTTCATGCCCGGGACCACGGTCTGGACTAACAATTGGTTGCAAATCACATGATTCGAGAATGTCGCGGCGAATTGCTCGGGTGTGGCGTCGATGATCGGACCGCTCTTGGGTCCGCCGGTGTTGTTCAAGAGAATGTGAATCGGGCCGGCAGCCTCGAGATGAGCTGCAACCTTGTCCCTGAGGGCGCTCGGATCGGAGAAATCCGCGCAAATGTGGTTGTGCTCTTGTCCCGCAGTCGTGGGCAAGTCCGCCTGTGCTTTCTTGAGGGAATCCTCGTTGCGCGCCGCCAACGTAACCGTTGCCCCTCGCCGGGCAAACTCCTGCGCGCAGGCCAGGCCGATGCCCTGCGTGCTTCCACAAACCAGAGCGTTCTTACCTTCCAAGTCTGTCATCAAGGGCTCCACTTCTCAATCTCACAGGGGCAGTGTCAGAACGGGTCTCTCCGTTTTTGCGTCGCCCGCCTTGAGGGCGAAGAGCTGGCTGAGCAGAGAGAAGGTTGACTTTGAACTCAACTCAGCGTCGTCGATGTAGAACCACGCGCCTCGGTATTTGACGGAGACGGCGGCTTGGGCGGGACGTCCCCAGGCGGTCTGAATGCGCAGGAGGTTGCCGGTGACCCTGGCCCAATCAAACGGTTCAGAGTTGGCGTCGACAGTTTGTGTGATCCAGCCCAGGTCCGCATGCGACTCAGGGACCTCGACCGCCTGCGACAAAAAGAAGAGGACGCCCATCAGCGATCGCGTTTCGAACGCAATGGATTCATGGGGACCGGACGATCGGCTTGATCCCACGGCCACGGTCAGATCATAACGCGGCAAGCCGGGCTTGAGATCGAGCATCTCCACAAGTTGCTTGATTTCGTCGGAGTCCATCCAATCGGGAGCGATGCGCAACACCGGCGTGCTTCGAGTCGCTGTAAAGACGATGGCCTTTCCATCCAGCGTGCGACGTACACCATGTCCACTCTGCAGAGCAGCCAACACGTCTGACGGCGTGAAGCGCTCGATGGCGATGGGATGGGATGCGTCGATCTCCGTGGTCTCGTATTCAATTTCGACCGCGCCGTCCATTTGCAACTGCCGCAACAAGTGGGCCATCTGCCGGAACTCCTCGAATTCCGGAGCGAGGATCGGCGT
The DNA here is from genome assembly GCA_022565195.1 of Planctomycetota bacterium. Next base: position 2,055 of record JADFJZ010000220.1, read on the forward strand.
GGGGCTGGAGGCGTTGGAGGCATTGTCGAGATCATTCATGCGTTGGACGGTCAGGCGCAGGACACGGTCCAAACTCCAGCCGGATCGCGTCAACAGCAGAATGGTATCGATGGTCAACGGCGAGAGCAGCCGTTCCACAAAATCCTCACCCTGAAGAGGTGCATAGGTGATCGTCGGCCTCTCGGAATACCCCAGGCCGGCGCTAAGGCCGTAGACATCTGGGTTCTCTGAATTGACCCCGACGTCTTCGTTGAAGACGATCCGACCGTCGAGGGATCCCTCGAAAGTGAACTGGGCGGCCACGCTTCCCACTTCAAGGAAAAAGGGAACATCCCGATACTTGAGCCTGACGAGGTTGAGCAGAAGTTGCTCACTCGTGGTCTGCTGGATGGCGAGATTGTAGTTGATGTGGCTGGCGCGCAAGGCCGACGGCCCCGCAACGCAGCCGCCATGCACGGCCAAGGTTGCAGCCAGACACGACAGGGCTGCGGTGAACCGGGTCACGTCTGCGCCCCGCTTTCGCAGAGGATGTATGGTGAAGGGTCTCACGGGCGGGAATTGTAGCACAAAACGCGGGCGGCGTCACAGTTGTGGCCAGACGCATGGATACGGCGAACGCCACATTTGACGAGCCGAGCCCCCGGCCGGCTGACTCAGTTACGAAGGCGAATCTACAGGGATGTTGAATCATCAAACCGCAAAGACGTTTCACACAAGCCGGCGTCATGGATTGCAAACTCAACGCCGACGAGTACGCCGTTGGGCCCGGGATTCGAGTGCCGCACGATGGCGGGGATGCGCAGGGCCGTGGCTTCGTGCCAGAACAGCTTGATGTAAACGATCGTATCTTTCTCAAACATGTGGTCGGACATGAAGCCCATTCCAATTTCCGAGGCGTCGTGCAGGGCGGCGCTGTAATGCTGCGCGGAGCTCTCCCGGCCGACCGTGATCTCGAGCGGCCAAGATCGGTGATAGCGCTTGCGTCGCCGTCGCGACGGCGGACCATCATGGCCGGCGCGCTGCTCTGCAAAGCTGCGAAACCTCGTGATCTCGCGCTCGAAGAGTTCGAAACATGGATGGGCAGAGACCTGAGCCATTCTTTCCCTACCCATGAAATACGATACGACCGAGATCGCACCAAGCGGCCCGCGTTTATCCGGACTTCGCTCGTGATCCGCGCGCCAGAAAACGGCGGACCGAGATAATGACGACGGCCGCACAGCATGCCCAGGCGAAGACGTTGCCCCATTGTGTGTAGAAGGTCGTCAATTCGGCGGTGTGTATGGTGGCGAGGAGTGCGTGGGGGTCTCCGAAGGGGGCTTGCGCGATGATCCTGCCCGTCGGCGCGATGACGGCCGTCGCGCCGGTGGTCGTGCTGCGCAGCAGATAACGCTTGTTCTCCACCGCGCGAAACACCGCCAGTTGCAAATGCTGCCGCAGGGCGGGAGACTGGCCGAACCAGAAATCGTTCGTCAGATTGACCAGCAGATCGGCCCCGCGAAGCACCGATTCCCGCGCCATGCCTGCGACAATGTCCTCATAACAAATGAGCACGCCGATCCGGGCTAGGCCCGGCGCGACCACCGGATCGCCGGAAGGGCCGGGCACGAAATGGACAGGCCAGGGAGAGAATCGGCGCAGCGATGGAAACCACTTCTCACCGGGAATGTACTCGCCGAACGGAACCAGCGAACGCTTGTGGTACCGATCGATGATGCGTTCCTGCTTGTCGCTGAGCAGGGCACTGACGTAGAAGAACTTCTCGCCGCTCGCCGTGGTGGCCCAACTGCTGGCGCCAAAGAGCAAGGGGGACTGGGGCTCGCGGTAGGGGCGGAATGCCTCGCGTGATCCAGGCTTTGCACCGGGAGGCGGTTTCAAGTCGGTTTCTTGAATGTGGTATACTCTGCCGACGGCGGACTCCGGCCAGCAAATCAAGTCCACAGGCTCGTCAATGGCCTGGGACAGTTGCCGGCAGCGGCGCCACCACACCGGCATCGTGTCATACTGGACTTGACCGGGTTGTATCAAGGCGACCCGCATTGGCGCCCGCCCGGCGATGTAGTCGGCCACATTGTTTGTCCGCCACCATCCGAAACACACCGTGAGCGCGACGGTAGCGACAAATACGGCGATGTGCGCTTTGAAATGAGCAGGGGGCCGGTCTGCACGCAAGCGCTCAATCGCCATGTGGGCGAGCGCCCCGAACCAAATCAAGAGAAAGCTGATCCCGTACACGCCGGTAAGCTCTGTAATTTGAATGAGGGCCAGGCGCCGGAACTGCGTGCTGCCGAACTGCCAGGGAAAGATGC
>JADFJZ010000221.1 GCA_022565195.1 Planctomycetota bacterium
GCGGTGTTCCAGTTGCCCGGTACGTGGTTCATTGTGGCAGCGACCGCCGTCTATGACTGGCATTTCGAGTGGGGGAGTATCACTTGGCAGGCCTTGGCTGTGATGGCGCTGTTGACCGCTGTGGCGGAGGTAGCAGATCTGCTGGCCGGCATGAAAGGCGCCCAAAAAGCGGGGGCTTCGAGGGCGGCTTCATGGGGGGCGCTGGGCGGTGGCATTTGTGGCATGATTGCGTTCACGCCGCTCATTCCCATCCCGATTCTGGGCTCAATTTTCGGCGGTTTGCTGGGTTGCTTCGGCGGGGCGTTTGCAGTCGAGCGCTATTTTCACGGGGACACCGGCAAAAGCGCTAAGGTCGGTCTCGGCGCTGCTATCGGTCGATTGGTCGGATTGCTCATCAAGTTGATGACCGCGATCATCATTTCAGGAATCGCTGTGGGCACTGCGATTTTCTGACGAAGCGGTTAATGCATGCCCAAGCAACGCGTCACGACGAATCTGCTAAACGGCCAAGCCAATTCGAAAGACGCTGCCGATGGCTTGCCGTTTAGCAGACGCATCGAAGTATTTTGCGTCCCGGCATGGAGTGTGGTTAGAGACTTCGATTAGCGCTGTTATTTTTTCTTATACTTCCACGTGCCCTCGGGTGTACGGACGAACTCGATCGAGTTGAGTTTCTTGGGAAACAGCAGCATATCCTGCCCGTCGATGTGCAGGATGAAGCGCTTCTTCGGCCGCACGTCCAGATTGCGCAGGTCGAGCACGAACGCGCTGACGTTCGAAGTATCGATCGAAAACTCATTGCCGCGCTGGTAGCGGGCACTCGCCGAGGAGTCCTTGCCGGATGTGGACTGCGCCATAATCCTCAGCCAGGCCGTCTGCGGGTCCGCCATGGATTCGATCGACACATGAACTTCCGGCGGGCGCATAATCGATTCAATCCAGCGGTGAATGCGGCCTTCGAGCACATTGAGCGGCAGCGAGCCCGCCCCGAGCACGACATCGTGAAACGCGCGCACGTCGAAACGCTCACCGAGTCGATCTTCCGCGATGCCGCGCAGCTCGCGAATCTTCAGTTCGCCGATCTTGTAGGCCGTCGCCTGCCCGGGCCAGGCAATGTAGCGGTCGATTTCCGTATTGACGTTCAATTCGCTGAGGGCGGTGTTGTCGAGCATGAACTGCACCGCCTGCTCGCGCGACCAGCCCAGCGCGTGCATCCCCGGATCGACCACCAGCCGGCACGCCCGCCACATTTCATAGAGCAGGCGGCCGAAGTTGTCGTAAGGATCCTCGAAAAAGTTCATTTCCAACCCCAGCCGCTCGGCATACAGCGCCCAGCCTTCGCCGTAGGCCGTAAACCACGAGTGTTTGCGGAACTCGGGCACATCTTTGAGTTCCTGTGCGATGGCGATCTGGAAATGGTGCCCCGGCACCGCCTCGTGCAGCGCCAGCGCGATCATTTCATACTTCGGCCGCTGATCGAGGGCGTACGTATTGGCGTAAAAGTAGCCCGGCTGAGCGTTGCGGATGTCGCCGCGGCTGTAGTACGCGGTCGTCTGGCTCGGGGCCATGAAATCCGGAATCTTCCGCACGCCGTACGGCTGGCGCGGCAGCGTCTTGAACAGCTTCGGCAACTCCGCGTCGATGCGCTTGCAAATGTCGCGGTAACCCCGCAGCAAGTCTTCCTCTTCGGTGTAGTAGAACCGAGGATCTGTTCGCAAGTAATGAATGAACGCCTTGAAAAGTTCGTCGGGCGACATTTGATCAGGATTGCGGGCTGCGACCGGTATGGGGATGCCACCACGTCCTCCTCCCACCAGCGTTGCCCCCTCTACATACTTCTGCCTGAAATCGCTCGACTTAATCACCTCCATCATTTCGGCTTTGATGCGGGCCACTTCGCTCAGGCCGATGGCGTGAATCTGTTTCGCGGTCGGGTCTGTCGTGGTGAAGACTTTCAGTTGATGAGCATAGTATTCCTCGCCGTCGGGCCAGGAAATGGCGGCGATGTCCTCGCGGCATTTGGGAATGTACTCCTCGGTGACAAACTCGCCGAACTTCTTCAGCGCGGCATAAACCGCCGGATATGATTTGAGTTCAAAGCGCGCGCGGAGTTCCTTTTGCTGTTCCGCGCTGATCGCTTCGGGCATATTCTCGAACGGCTCAGCCAGCGCCCGCAGGCCCCCGTCCAGCAGGCGCTCGAACTGCCCCGGCACGCCCTTGAGCGTGACGCGCGGCGGCGTCCGGCCTTCCTTCAAGCCGAGCTTCATCAGCTTGACAATGTTGCGGATCGAGCCGGGTTGCTGCTCCAGCCGGGTGCAATAATTCGCATAGTCATCGTACGTCTTGAAGCGCACGCGCTCGTGCATTTGCGGAATGGACTGCTGAGGCCCGGAGCGCCCGCCCACCGGCGCCAGCCAGGTCCGGAACCCATGCCCCGTGACGCTGTTGGTCAGCCGCAACTCGAACAGCTTGTAATTCAGGCGATCGTTTTCGTTGAGGTCGGCCTTGCTGATGGCGTGCAGGCGGATGAGGAACCCGATGGTGTCCTTGTGCCGGCGTTCGACGGCGCTGAGGCTGGTGTCGCTGATCCGGTCGGCAGAAGAGTAATCGCCGAGCGACATGGCGAATTCGGGAGACTCCCGCAAACGCCACTCGAAGCGGTCCTCAAAAAGCTGGTGAAGTAGCTCGGCGGCATCGGCGGTATCATCTGCCGGCACCGCCCCACAGCACGAGAACCAGACCCCAGCCGCGAACCTCCATACATTCCGCTTGTTCATGGTTTTTTCCTTTCGAGAACCCGATCCGCTCTCGGATAGTATACCCGCGAGTGGAATTGCTCGCACGACCCTCCATGGTGTACGAATATCGCCCGTCGGGGTTGCGGTTTTGGGGATCGCGTTTGAGAATAATGGGAGTTCTCGGTAGGACTCCCAAGAATGTGGATGGTGCTGAATTCCAGATTGTCGATCTGCCCGTAGTCTTGAGACAATTTGCTGCGAGAAGGCTGCTAAACGGCAAGCCACGGGCAGCATCTTCCGAAGTGACTTGGTCGTTTAGCAGATGCCGCGTCTCTCATTGTGCGTACAAAAGTCGGTGAATCGCAAACCGTAGGTCTCTCGATTTGTCTTTGTATGTGACAGAAACAGGAACGACCGTATGAAGCTCGATGAAATCTGCCGCGTGCTGGAGGGCATCGCGCCGCTGCACTTGGCGCAATCCTGGGACAACGTCGGGCTGCTGGCCGGCGACCCGCAGGCGGAGTGTACGTCGATTTCGCTGGCCATCGATTTGACCGCCGCGGTGCTCGATGAAGCGATTGAGCACAAGCACGATCTCGTGCTGGCCTACCATCCGCCGCTGTTCAAGCCGATCTCGTCGCTGCGGGCCAACAGCAGCGGCACCGATGCGATCATCTGGAAAGCGATCCGCAACAACATCGCCGTCTACTCGATGCACACCGCGCTGGACGCCGCCGACGGCGGAACCAACGACGTGCTCGCCGAGATCTGCGGCGCAGCGGACGTGCAGCCGTTCGAGTACGCCGACGACAACCGCCGCGAGTGCAAGATCGTGGTTTTCGTGCCGGCGGAAAACGTCGACGCCGTGGCCGACGCGATGGCTGATGCGGGCGCCGGCATCATCGGCGAATACGACAAATGCAGCTTCCGTATTCCCGGCACGGGCACGTTCCGGGGGAGCGCGCAGTCCTCACCCGCCATCGGCCAAGCGGGGCAGTATGAGACGGTCGATGAAATTCGCCTGGAGATGGTCGCCCCGAGTACGAAGCTGCCCGGCGTCGTGCAGGCCATCCAGCAAGCACACCCTTACGAAGAACCGGCCTTCGATATTTACCCGCTGCAACCGCGACCCGTGCCGGGCATCGGCAGAATCGGATGCCTCGTCCATTCCGCGCCATTGGCGAAGCTGGCAGCGCTGCTCAAGCGGCAAGTGCCGACTCAGGCCGTGCAGATTGTGGGCGACCCCGCCGCCCACATCGAGCGCGTGGCGGTCTGTGTGGGCGCAGCGGGTTCTCTCCCGTTCGGTCTGGGGTTGGGCGTTGCGGACTGCCTGATCACCGGCGAGATTCGGCATCACGACGCCCTGGCCATCGAGCGAATGGGCTTTCACGCGATCGCACTGGGGCATTGGGCCAGCGAACGACCCGGGCTGGTCAGCCTCGCACAAACCCTGCGAGAGCGCCTCCCCGGTGTGCCGATCACCGTCAGCGAAGCCGACCGGGATCCGTTTCAAATTTCTGATTGACCTTCGATCAGGGCAGAAATAACATTAAGTGTGAGCGGATAATCATCTCTCCGCCAAGGGTATGCGTCCAGGCTATGCCCGACGACGATCGTATCGGT
>JADFJZ010000222.1 GCA_022565195.1 Planctomycetota bacterium
CCGTTGACGAAACTGATCAAATGAGCGGGGTCAAACTCCTGCACCTTGCGCGCGGCCTGCTGGCACATTTCCATCGCGTAATCCAAGCCGACAATATGGCGGGCGTTCAAGTTTGACAGAGCAATCATGCTCGGAAAAGTCCCGGTGCCGCACCCAATGTCCAGGATGTTGAACGGGCCGTCACGGTCTGCCCCCCATTTGGCGATTTCTTCCAGAAACGTGTAGTAGGACGGCCGAAAAAGGAAATAATTCAGCAGGGAGTGATCGTAAGTTTCCGCCCAGGCCTCAAAGGTGTCTTTGGCGAGTTTCTTTGTCGTGTGGGCGTCCTGGATCATCAGTCAGCATGATAGCTGAACGGATGATCGTCCCAAATGCAAATCAAATGACGATTGTGACCTCCGTTGCTTGGGCTGAATCGGATTGACTTCCGCACGTGAGGCCTTACTCGCCGCCCAGCTCCTCTAACACGCGCTGCGCTGTCTGGCCAAGCCGGGCGTTGATGAAACCATCTTCATTCTGCTTAATGAGGGAGCGCAGTTCCGCGACCTTGGCATGACGAACGCCTGGCTGATCCGCAGCCGCGCTCAGCAGTTGCCCCAACTCAGAAAAATTTGCGCTGTCCAGTGGGTTGTTCCCAGGCGCATCCAGCGCCCGTTGGTCCGGCGAGACCGGCCCCGCAAAAGGTTGCCTGTGAGCGGCCTCAGTCGGTAGCAAACGTAAGGCGATGTTGGAGATATCATTCATTGGCGAATTCCTTGACCTACCTCTGCGTTGATTCACCGGTGCGTGGCACGCCGTAGGTCGCAGGGCGCCACGCCAGGTGTGCCCCCATCCGAAACCGCGCTGCTCCGGCATCGCGGGTCCAGCTCACGCATTCATCCATGAATCGCCAGTGAGAAATCCCGAGTCGGCGAGGTTCAAACATGCCTCGGGGTCAATCCATCGCCCCTGATATCGACTGCCCGCCATCACTGTCGATATCGGCCGACGCGCGTCGATTTCTCCAGCAAATCAGTACTGAAATCGCTACTTTGTACAAAGGATTCACAATCCTGACAGTACCGCCCAGAGGCTCGCACAGAGCGAGACCAAGACACGTCCGTCCTCATCCATTTGAACTAGAAATTCACACCCAAATGAAACGACTCGACCATCTTGCCTGCCATTTGCTTGTTCGAGAACACCAGCGGCAGAATGGACTGCGAATCCGTGAAGGGCGCCCGCAGGTGCCCCGCAAGTTCCATACGCCACAGGCTTTCGAACTGCCGCAAGGTATCCTGCGGGACGGAACTCCGCAGGGCCTCTGTCAAGACCTGGCTGGCGAGCGCCGCGGACCACATGCCGGGGTAAATCCCTTCATTTGTGTAGCTGGCAGCGAATCCTCCCGCATGTCCGATCAACAGTGTCCTCTTGGCGACGTGACTGTCCATCCCCAGAGCCGCACCCGCCGCACTCCGGCTCGGCGTCACGCCTCGGGCGTGCTCGGCCCAGTCCGACGGCAGGAGCCCGCGCTGCAGAAATCGATCGGAGAGCGACTCCAATTCCCGCTGCGCATCCGAAGCCGACCCTTCCACGCAAACGCCGACCGTCAGGCAACCGTCTTTCGACATGCGGTAGCCCACTCCTCCGGCGCCCCCGACGGCCAATACACAGTCCATTCGCCCGGGCGCTGCCAACGCTCCACTGGGGCAACTGTAGGCGGACGCCCACCAGCCCTCTCCTGCGGCGAGTCCGGCACTCAAGCCGGTTTGCTCAACGAGCCGGCTGTCGACGCCCGTCGCGAGCAAGAGAAACCTGCCGAGGCACTGCCGACCATCAGCGAGGAGCGCCGTGATCTTGTCCTCGCCGAGTCGAATCTCGACCACCTCTGTCTGATCTTCGAAGCGTCCGCGCTCATCGGCCTGGAATTGCCGAACGATCGCTTGCGTCAACTGGCCGTAGTCCACGAGAAAAGCGGTTCTCTCGGGCAGTTCAGGATCGATCGACTTGGAAAAATCAGCCAGATACATCGAGCAGTGCCGGACCGGATCGCCCAGGATCCCCTCCGTCGGAACGGCGGCCGATTTGAGAATGTCTACGGCGTGCGGGCTGAGCCAATCGGTACACGTCGCCTGCACGGGAAAGCGATTCGCATCCAGCAAGAGCACGTCATGCTCCGCCTTGGCGAGCAGCGCGGCGGCCAGCGCACCACTGGCACCGGCCCCCACGACAATCACATCATGCACAGGTGCTTCTTTTCTCATGGGATTGGCCCACCTCGATCCCGCTCCGGCGTCAATCACGGCAGTTCTACGGCTTCGTAGCGGCCGACCTCGACTCGACTGAGCTCGCCGAAGTCCGTGTCGGCCGCCGGTCGGCAGGGACGCCGACCGCTACAGGAGTTTTCAGACAGAGCCTCATGCCGAGTAACATTCGTTCAGTCGGGTTTCAAGTATTTCACCATCTCGAGTTCCATGCCCTGTGCGGTGGGGCGATGGACCACTTCGTCCATCAGCGATTTGATCAAGTGGACGCCCAGGCCGCCGGGTCGAACGTCGTCCAAATCGCGGCCCTTGATCGATGCCGGGTCCACTTGTGGAGCACGATCTCGAATCAACACTCGAATGCCGACTCGCCCCTCCGGACAAATGCGCTCGATGAAAACGTCGATCGGGCGCCCTTTCTGTCCGCCGTAGCCGTGCTTGATGACATTGGCCAGCGCTTCGTCAATGGTCAACATGATCATCGCAGCCTTCTCGGCGCTGAATCCGATGGCCAGAGCGATCTTCTCGCCCGCCTGGCGCACGCTGGGAATCTCGTCCAGATCCGAGGTAAGCTTCATGCGGAGAGATTCAGGACCTGCCGATGGTAACTCCGACATAACTCGCGACCTTGAAGGATCACCGTCCTGCCCAGGCAAACGACTGGGCTCATTCCGGAAGATGTCCGGGATTATAAGTCATAACTTGCTCCGTTCAAATGGTGTGGGCCTGGGATGATCCCTCGTGCGGAGCGTCGTACTTTTGATAAAAACCGCGCCCGAATCTCCCCTCCCTTCCTTTCTTCGATTACAATAACAGCGCACTTACGCGAACAGCCAGGCGAATACACGATGGATCACTTCCAGATTCGGGATTTGCGTCAGGAGGACATCAGGCCGGCGCTGCATCTTGCCCTGCCTTCCGCGGCAGGGACAGACTACGATCTGCCTGCCAGGGTGGATCATTTCCTGAACTACTTGGCGGCGCAAGACCTCGAAATCAACTGGAAACTGGGAATCATGACTCAAGGCTGCCTCGTTGGGAGCGCACTCGGCGTCGTTTCGCCGGGCAAGGTTGCAATGATCCTCACTTCGTCATGCACACCCGAGACGGCCTTGAGTGACGCCGTCACCCAGGCCCTGGAATTGCTGGAACAAAAAGCACGGCACGCGGGTTTGGCCATCCTGCAATCACTGATCCCTCGAGATTGTGCGGATCGAGCGCAGGTGCTGAGCAAAGCCGGCTACGCGTTCCTGGCGGACATGCGCTATCTCGTGCTGGACGTGCCGCGAAGCCTCCCTACCGAGCCCCAACACCCGGATGTCGTCGTGGAGGACTATCGCTCAGTGGACGAAGTCGTCTTCCGTAACACCTTGGGCCGGACCTATGAAGGCAGCCTGGACTGCCCGGGCCTGAACGGACTCAGGACGATGGAGGAGATCGTGCTGAGCCATCGCCACACGGGCATTCACGATCCCAGGCTCTGGCTGATCGCGAAAGTCGGTGATGACCCTGTTGGCGTAGTGCTGCTTACCCATGTGCCGCTGCAATCAGCGATGGAAATCGTTTACGTTGGAGTCGTGCCAGAAGCACGGGGTTGTTCTTATGGCAGTTACTTGGTGCGACTGGCGATTGAGAACGCCGTGCGGGCCAACAGTAAGCACCTGATGCTTGCCGTCGATCATCGTAACCATTACGCCCGTAAGATCTACTCGTCGTTCGGCTTCAGGGAGACCGACCGCCGACATGCCTGGACGCGCAAGCTCCGAACAGCGCCATCCGAGTTATCCACCTCTTGCTCACAGCGGCACGATTCCGTGTGACAAACTCGTTAAAAATAATTTTCTTGGCGACGTAAACCTCTGCGCGTCGTCGTTCAAGCGCGATGTGAGTAAGAATCTCCCGCCATTTGCTATTGACGTTCGCAGCGGTCGGTGATATTCTTCCCTCTTGTTGTGGAGACATTTCCGGGCCGACCTGTTTGACGACGAGCTTGATTTTCCTGGCGATCGGCCCCAATTGTCATAGGTCAATTTCATAAGCCGCTAACCCGCAGAAGCCCTGTGTATCGGGGAAGGAGCGCGCCGTGGACACACTCAGTGCAGATGTGGTTTCCCA
>JADFJZ010000223.1 GCA_022565195.1 Planctomycetota bacterium
CCCCCATTGATTCGGACGGCATCAACGACCACCGCTCGACACGCTGCGCCCGAAGTGCCCAGGCCTTGAGCATGTATATGACCTTCTCCCCGTCGTCGAGGTCGCGCCCTGCTGGAACGAGATGCTCGACGCCGAAGCCCGCATCATCGCCGCCCAACCTCCCGGCCCCGCCATGCACAGCGGCGTAGCGTGATCCTCCCTCTGCGCGCTGCTGCTCCCGCACATCGATGAAATGGTCACCGAAGGCTTGGTCACGCTCGAAAAAATGCAAGTGATCAAATACAGCGCCGATCCGCCTGGTTGATCGGCGTCCTGCGCGACGACCTCAAAGTCGCCGCATCCGCCGAGTGACCAGGCCACGCCGGTTTCGACGGATGGCTTGGCCCACGCCTTCGTAGCCATGTTGCTGTCGCGTGCCGTCAGCCGCGCAGTTATCGGCGGAGCTTGGAGGGGGCGAATGCTTCGCTGGCGCTCTGTCGGGCTGACCCAACACCGGCCTTCCGGGCTGGCACTGCCGTATCGCCCTTTTGACGGGTCTCGGGCCTGTTGTTGACTGGACACTCGGGCCGGCGATAATTGGGATGGCATACCCAGGCTGCCTGAACCCTATGGCTTGCAAGGAGTCCCGGACGTGGTGTATAATGACAAGCTGACCCGCTCGGCCTCCCGGACCCGCCGAGCCATACTCTTCAAACACTAGACCGGACGGCCGGAAGGGCTGGCCGGTTGTTTCACGACGCTCCCCGGATGACCCCGGGGCAGGCCGGTATCGTGCCGGTCGAAGCTCGATTTTGCCATGCCTTGATTTTGATGAGGAGGGCTTGTGATGCGCTTGTTCAACAATGCACTTGGGATGTTTCTGCTCGCAGCCGGAGCGATGCTGCTGGCCTCGGCGCTGCCGGCGTTGGCCCAGCAGGGACCGTGCAGTACCGACGCCGACTGTGCCGATCCGGACTTTCCATTCTGCTATTCGATTTTCAGCCTCTGCGTCGAGTGCCTGGTCGACAGCCAGTGCGACGATGGTTTGTTCTGCAACGGCGCCGAGGAATGCCGCATCGACGGCGTGTGTCAGGATGGAGCGGCGCCGTGCGCCGCAGGCCAGGCCTGCGATGAGGCGAAAGACACCTGCGCGCCCTGCGAGACGCCCGAGGATTGCGACGACGGCAATGACTGCACGGATGACGTCTGCAACGCCGGCGTGTGCGAGAATACGAACAATACGGACGCCTGTGATGACGGTGACGACTGCACCGACAACGACGTTTGTGCCAACGGAGCCTGCGCCGGAACCGCCCTTGATTGCGACGACAGTGACGCGTGCACGGACGATGGATGCGTGGCCGGGATCTGCGTCAATGTGGTGACCGATTGTGATGACGGCGACGAGTGTACGGATGACTCGTGCGACTCCGCCAGCGGTTGCGCGCATGACGACGTGGACTGCGACGACGGCGACCCGTGTACTGATGACAGTTGTGACGCTGCGACGGGATGCGTGAACGGAGCCGCGGACTGCGATGACGGCGATGAATGTACCGTCGACACTTGCGATCCGGTGGACGGCTGTGTGAACGATGATGTCGATTGTGATGACGGCGACGCCTGCACGGACGACAGTTGTGACGCGGCCACGGGATGCGTACACGATGCGACCGACTGTGACGACGGTGACGCCTGCACGACCGACTCCTGCGATTCGACCGACGGTTGCGTGAACACGGCGATCAACTGCAACGACGGCGATCTCTGCACCGAAGACACGTGCAACGACGGCGTGTGCTCCAACGACCCGATCGTCTGCGCCGACAGCGACAATAATCCGTGTACGGCTGAAACATGTCAGAGTTCGAGTGGGGCGTGCGTCGCCGTGCCCATCGATTGCGACGACAACAACCCCTGCACCGACGACACGTGCTCCGGCGGCAACTGCATCCACACGAACAACTTTGCCGACTGCGACGACGGCAACGTCTGCACCGAGAGCGACGCATGTGATGCAGGGGTGTGCGCCGGTGAAGCCATCGACAACTGCACGGCCTGCGTGACCAGCGGCGATTGTGCCGCCGGACTGGAGTGCCTGAACGGGCGCTGCCAACCGGGTCAGCTCGCGGTGTGTGTGGAGGATGCGGACTGCACCGAAGAGGGCGAGAGTTGCGCGGGCGGCGGTTGTCGCGCGGACTGCGCCGGCGACGAGGATTGTGCCGGCGGCGAGACCTGCGTGAACGGCCACTGCTACGGCGCGTGTGCCAACGACGCCGATTGCGATGACGGCGTGTATTGCAACGGCGCGGAGACTTGCGCCGACAACGTCTGCGCCGCAGGCGATGAGCCGTGCGACGCGGGCTTCGATTGCGTCGAGGATTCGGAAGCTTGCGAGGAATCCGAACTGTGCGGCGCGGGCTTCGGCTGCACGCCCGCCTCGCCCCTGATGGGCCTGACGCTCCTGGCCTTGTTCTGCCTCCGTGGCATCGGCCGAACGCACAGGCGAACCCGCTAACCCGCCCTAGCAGGCTCAGCGGCAAACGACGAATCTCAGTTACTCATCACACGCTGGTGCGAGAACCCACTCTCGCACCAGCGTTTTGTTTTAACCCGTCACGATCCCACAAGCCTCCACGCGACTACCAGACGAATACTGCGCGAAACAAGGTACAAATGTTGCCACCGGACGCTCTTTGGGTTGTACAATTGGCTGGGCATGTCATGCCCTCTCAGGGATACTCTGTGATGTCGTTGCCTCGCCGGCACATCGGGCTTAGGAGTTTGCCATGATTCACATCATCGCGTGCATGGTTTCTTCACTTGTAATTGGTTCCGCGACCGCCTCGCCCCCGCCCTCGCCCGGCTTCTCGGAGGAAGTGATTCGGGCCGGGCGGGCCTCGCACATCAAAACGTCGTCGGCCATGAACTCTCCAACTCGTCATGCTCGTTGGTTGCAGGAGTACAATACGCCTCCAGAGCCAAAGGGGATTCCGATCGCGAGGGAAGCCATCCTTGAAGAAATTCGAAAACCCCGCCTCGCTGGTTTGAGCCGGGAGGTGCGCGCCCTGGGTGCACCAGCCCTCGATGTTCTCCTGGAGATCCTGGCCGACGACAGCGTCTCGTTGCAGGCTCGCGATGAAATCGCCCGCCATATCCTGCCGCTTGGCGCACAAGGCCGGGACAAGCGTGGCCTGGAGTATCGCCGGACCGCAATTGAACGGCGCCAACTCACCGAGCACGCCGGGCGTATCACCGACGCGACCATTTCGTATCAGCGGACCAACCCCAGCGCCCAAAAACTATCCGGACTCGTAGAGATTGTTCCACTCGATCGCTTGCCAGACATTCTGGAAATGTGTGAGGATCGACAAGCGTATCTGGAGATTTTCAGCAGGCTTACGCACACTGACTTTCACGAGCGGTATCCGGCACACACGGACAATCCAACTTCGGAAGAGCGCGCCGAGCACTATCGGCAGGTCGTCCGGGAGGCCCGCGAATGGTGGACGCAACACGCCGAAGACGGCTACAAGGCGTGGGCCGTCGCCGGCGTCCGTCGCAATTTTGCTGCCGCGATGCAACGCTACCAGGATCATTCGGAGGGCAATTCGAGATGGTCGGCGTACGACTACAAGTACACTCCCCGCATCGGTCCATCCACGTTCGAGGTCCTGGCGAAACAGTGTGAGCAGGCACCGACCGTGATCAAGCCCTGTCTTTTGAACCAGATCGCGACCACGGCTCATCCCGACGCCGCGGCCTTGATGGTCAAGCACCTAGAGAGTGACGACCCCGGCGTCTTGCACGCCGCCATCAGCGGTTTGCAGAAAATGAATGCAACACAGTACACCGAACAGATCCGGGCTGTGCTACGCACTACAGAGGACCAAAAGCTTATCCTGGACGCCCTGCGCGCATTGATCAAACTCGGGAAAGAACAAGCTCTTGAGGAAATCGCACAATGGATGAGTCACGAAGATATCAATATTGCCTTCCAAGCTCAGGGGCACCTGCGGCCTTATTTCAAGACACATCCGGGTGAACTTCGTGACATCGCCGTGCGGCATCCGGATCCCGAAGTCCGCAAGAAACTGCATTTCCTGATCGATCAAGCAATTACTCAGCAGGACATCAATGAAGCCGGCGATCCTGCCCGGAGCCGTGAGATCGTCCGGGTGATCAGAGATTTCCTGCGCTCGAGTGATCCTCAGCGCCGCCGCCATGGGCTTCAGTTGGTAGGCCAGAGTGAACTGGTTGAGCTTCTGCCGCTGGTTGTAGGACTGCTCAGTGACAAAGAGGTCGGCGGCTCGGCCGCAAGCGTGCTTGGAAGCCTGGGGATCCCGGATCTGTCGATCGAGAACGCACCCAT
>JADFJZ010000224.1 GCA_022565195.1 Planctomycetota bacterium
CCGTCCGATCATTGATCGGCAAGCTGCCGATGTTCGGCATTTGCCTTGGGCATCAATTGATCGCCTGCGCGCTGCAGGCCGACATTTACAAGCTCAAGTTCGGGCATCACGGCATCAACCACCCGGTACGCAATCTCGCCACACGGCAGATCGAAATCACCAGCCAGAACCACGGCTTCGCGGTGGACGAAGCCTCGCTGGCGAAGGTGGGCGCGGTCGCGACTCACATCAATCTGAACGATCACAGCCTCGAAGGCTTCGCCCACAAGACGCACCCGCTCTTCGCCGTGCAATACCACCCCGAAGCCGCCCCCGGCCCGCACGACGCAGAGTACTTGTTCAGCCATTTTGTCCGAATGATTGAGAACGGCAAAGTGCCGAATGATTTGATCCCGGCCTAAACCAGGTTCCGGTCTTTGAGGTGCAGGAACCACCCCGCGGCGCCGATCGCGCCGGCGTTGCCACCGAGGGATGCGAGCACGATTTCCGGTTTGTCGTCGGCCAGTTTCCAGGTCAGCTCCGCGAACTCGCGTCGGACCGGCTCCAGAAGCGCGTCGCTCGCCGCAGCCATTCCGCCGCCCAGCACGATGTACTGCGGATTGAACGCGTGGTGCAGGAGCACGCAACCCGCCGCGATGGCGGCACAGGCGTCGGCCCACAGCCGCTGGGAGACGCCGTCGCCCTGCCGGGCACAGGTGAGCAAATCCGGCACGTCAATCTCACCCTTGGAATCGAGTACGGCTGCTAATGCCGAACTCGCCCCCCGCCGGGCCTCGCGGGTCGCCTTCTCGACGAGATAGGAACTGCTCGCGATCGTCTCCAGGCACCCGCACTGACCACACCGACATCGCACACCGCCCGGCGCGACCACGAGGTGCCCGAGTTCGCCGGCGTTGCCGAAATGCCCGTGCAGAAGCTCACCGCCGACAATTACTCCCCCACCGACACCGGTTCCAAGAGTCAACATGCAGATATGTTTCGCGCCTCGACCGGCTCCCAGCCAGAACTCGCCGTAGGTCGCGGCGTTTGCATCGTTGGTCATGGCCACCGGCCTGCCGGTGAGATCGGCGATGCGATCGCGCAGGGGCACATTGTTCCAGCCGGGCAAGTTTGCTGATTTGACGACGACTGCCAGATCCGCGCTCAGCGGCCCCGGCGATCCGAGGCCCACGCCCAGCACCGCGTCCATGTTGCAGCCGGCCCGCTCGCACACTTCGCGGGCGGCGTGATGCAATCGACCGATGACGTGCTCCGGCCCCTGCGCAGCCTGCGTCTCAACCGCCGCCTCAGACCGCAAGCTACCGTCGCGGTCGATCAGTACGGCTTTGATGAACGTGCCTCCCAAATCAAGCCCAATGATAAGTTCGTCAATCATCAATCACCGCGCTTATGAACAAAAGACGATCCCCGCGTAGCCCACGGCGTCGGCCACGGGCTCGGGCAACATGCCTTTGAGTGTATCCTGACTGGTGAGGTGTTCGAGCAATACGGCTTGTCGTGCCCCAAGCGCTTGGCACGCCGCGATCGTCGCTGCAATTGCTCCGCCGCCGCAGGCATTGCGATTTTGCGCGGCTTCGGACACGATTCCTTCGGCGTCCATCGCCAGGATCCGATCGATCATACTGCGATCGTTCACATTCTTGGCCCAATCAAGCCCCTCCTGACCCGCACCCTGCGAGGTCATCCCGTAGCTCGGACCGTAATGGGTCAAATCCGACGTGCCCACGATGATCACGCGAACGCCCGCCGCCGCGATCTTGCGTCCGATCGTCCCGCCGATACGTGCCGACACCTCGGACGGCGGAACCATTATGGGAAGTATCTTCGTGTTTGGAAACAAGCGCTGAACGAACGGCACTTGCACTTCGAGCGAATGCTCCGCATGGTGCGCCTCTCGGTCCCTGCCGATTTCACTTTCATCCTCCGCGATCAAATCGGCCAGAGTCTCATCGACGGCGATTTCACCAAGCGGTGTTTCCCACGCGCCTCGGTCGTACAGGGCCGCGCGCCGGCTTCGGACGGAGTGAACCGCCCCGATCAAAACCACCGTTTCGGGATCGGTTCGATCTGCCAGCGCTTTGAGGACGTGCCCCGTGATCCGGCCACTGCACACCCAACCTGCGTGCGGGACAATCGCTCCGTGCAGCGCGGCATCGGGTGCCGGCGAGTCAATCTGCGCCGGGATGCACTCGTCCAATTGGTCCACGCACTCGCTGCGAGACGCCGGGTAAAATCGCCCGGCAACAATGCTCTTTCGCGTTTGAATCGTCCTGCCCTGCCTCAAATTCTCGCTGGCAACAAATATGCACTCAATGCCATATACATTGTATGCCCTCACGCGCGTTCCACAAATCATCTGCCCGCCTGCTGGACGTAAACGCCTCCAGCGGGTAAATTAGTTATAGCATAGGCAATTCAGACACTGACACGTCCCGATCCGGGCATATTGCAAGAGGGCAAGTGCATGAAAGCCAAAACAGTTGCGAATGCGGGATTCACGCTCTCGATCTACTTGGGATTGGCGATCGCGGTTGCGCCTGCTGCCCCGCCGCAGCCCGTATCCAATGAAGAAATTACGGGGATGATCGCTGCGACCGGGGATGCGGAGGAGTACAAGAACGCCGCCGTTGTGTATGTCCTCGACGAAACGGACGTCTACGTCAAAAAGAGCGGACTGGCCACCACGGAGAGTTGCCAAGTGTTCAAGATTCTGACCGACGCCGGAGTGCGCAGCAACTCCGTTTACCGTCGGCAGTTCGACCCCGCCACGAACAGCATCACCGTCAAGTCCATTCGCATTCATCGCCAGGATGGAACGATTCAGGATGTGGATGTCTCCGGGATGATCACGCAGCCCGCACGGCAGGGCATCATTTTCTGGGGCAATCAGCAGTATGCTCTGTCACTGCCCCGGCTGGCGATCGGCGATGCGGTCGAACTGCGCGTCAGCCGCACCGGCTACAACGTCGCCTATCTGGCCACTGCGGATGGCGCCGGCGAAACGGTCCTGTCCGCCGCTGGGAAACCGCTGCGCCCGCCCATGCCCGGACATTGGTATGACACCGTGCAGTTTCAAGCGGGCCATCCGATCTTGAAAAAGCGATATTCCGTGCATATGCCCAAGGATATGCCACTACAGTATGAAGTCTACAATGGCTCATTGCAGTCGTCTCTTTGGTTCGACCGCGAGCACAATGTGTACACTTGGACCGCCGAAGACCTGCCGGCATTCAAAGGCGAGCCGCACATGGTCGCCCGCAGCGACGTCGCCACCAAGGTCGTGATGGCGACGGTGGGGAGCTGGGAGGCCAAGTCACGCTGGTTCTACGAAGCCAACGAAAGCCAGTTCCGACCGAACGACGAAATCCGGGCCAAAGTTGAAGAATTGACCGCAGGATTGCCGAATGAGGAAGCGAAGATCGCTGCGCTCAATTCCTGGGTAGCGGACAATTGTCGATACGTCGGGACCACGCGGGGCCAGCACGAAGGCTTCACGCTACACAAGAGCCTGGAGACCTTCCGCGATCGCGGCGGCGTGTGCAAAGACAAGGCAGGCATGTTGGTCACGATGCTGCGAGTCCTCGGCCACGAAGCCTTTGCGGCCATGACTATGGCGGGTTCGCGCGTGGAGCAGATCCCCGCTGACCAATTCAACCACAGCGTCACGGTTATGCGCAACGCCGACGGCACGTTTCGGCTGCTCGATCCGACGTGGGCGCCGCTCAGTCGGGAAACGTGGTCATCTCGCGAAGCGCTACAGGGGATCGTCTATGGAACACCTGAAGGCCAGGATCTGGCTCTTTCTCCCTATTTCGCCCCAGACCAAAACACTCTGACATGCCGCAGCCGAGGCGAAATCACTGCCGATGGCACGCTCAAGACTTCGATTCACATGGCGATGAAGGGCTATCCGTGTACTTACCTGCGCCGGAAATTGGCCCCCTACACTCCCTCGGAGCGGCAGTCTGTGGTCCGAGACGCTCTGCGAATCGCACCCAATGCGTTGATCGAGCAGCTCACATTGACTGATCCGTACGACTACTCCAGCGATTCTCGGCTGGACACGATGATCCAAGCCGAAGACTACGTGGCCGGCGATGGCCAGGTGCGGATGTTCCATTTGCCCCTGCTGGCCCATCCATTATCGAGCTTCCTCTTTCCCGATGCGTTCTATTCCGTCGATGCCAAGGAGCGGCAGTTCGGCTTCCGCCTGCGGGCCACGCGGCTGATTCGATACAAGGAAACCCTGCGCCTGCCGGAGGGCTGGTCGGTGGAGTCTGTACCCGATTCCGTCGAGCTCGACTCGCCCGCCGCCGCGTTGTCGTTTGAAGCGCGTGTGGAAG
>JADFJZ010000225.1 GCA_022565195.1 Planctomycetota bacterium
CGTAGGGGCTTGATGAAAATAGCCCAGCAGTTTACTGCTGGGATAGAGGAGCGCTATTGGGCCAGCGAGTCCGGGCACGGACCCGGAACCCAGCGATGAATCGCTGGGCTATTGTCAAATGTCCCTACGGGACAACCGGACGTTGCACAGCTGCGATCCGCCAGTGGTGCCCCTCGCGGGACGATTTTCTGCGGGGCCGCGATTGAGTTTTGAGGAGATTCGATGCCGACTGTTAATCAATTGGTTCGCAAGGGCCGACGCAAGGTCATCAAGAAGAGTAAGGTGCGCGACATCGAGGGCTGCCCGCAGAAGCGCGGCGTGTGCCTGATCGTCAAGACCCAAACACCCAAGAAGCCGAACTCCGCCCTGCGCAAAGTCGCCCGTGTGCGGCTGACCAACGGCAAGGAAGTGACCACCTACATCGGCGGCATCGATCACAACCTGCAAGAGCACTCCATCGTGCTGATTCGCGGCGGCAGAGTGAAAGACCTGCCGGGCGTGCGCTATCACGTGATTCGCGGCACGCTGGACTGCGCTGCCGTCGAAGGCGACAAGGAAAACCGCCCGCGCAACCGAGGCCGATCCAAGTACGGCGTGAAGCGGCGCAAGTAACGAACATCACGACGCGACGCAATCGAACAAAAACGAGCCGTGGGCTTCCCTTCGGGTCTGAGCCTCAGGGTCGAAGACAGCCCGCGCGGATCCACCGGCGAGGAGAACGTCACTCGCGTGAACATCCGCGTAAGCTAAAGCATACGGCTCGTTCGAGTTGACGAAATGGTGAAACATACGCAGCAGATCGATTTGATGCCCGGCCCCCTCGCGATTGCTCCGCCGAAGTCGAGCGCGGTTGTAGCCGGTGTCGGCGTCGGGTTGTTTTGCTTGCTGACGATCCTGGGCGCCATGGTCCGAGTTCCGCTGCCCGGCACGCCCGTGCCGATGACGCTGCAAACGGCGGTGGTCTTGTTCGCGGGCGTGGCGCTGGGCGCACGGTTGGGCGCTTTCAGCCAGTTGCTTTATCTGGCGATTGGGCTGGCTGGTGTTCCGGTGTTTGCCGATTCCGGCGCGGGGCCGCAGTATGTCTTCGGCGCCACCGGCGGGTACTTGCTCGGCTTTTTGATCGTTCCCGTCGTCGTGGGTCGGCTGACGGCCCGATCGAGCGGTTTGAGGCCTACGCTTGCGGCGGCTGCCGTGGGCACGATTTTGATTTTCGCCCTGGGCGTGGGCTGGTTGGCTATTTCGACCGGCAGCGTCTGGACAGCCCTTGAGCAGGGCCTGTTTCCGTTTTGGCTCGGGGCGGTGCTGAAGTGCGGCCTGGTGGTGGCGGCGGGTTCCATGCTGGGGCCGGCGTGCCGAAAGGTGTGGCGGTAGTTTCGTGCGAGCGATTGTAGCGGTCGGCCTCCGTGCCGACCGTCTGCGAAACGGCCGACACAGAGGTCGGCTGCTACGGGGAGTTGCAGCGGAATTGAGGCGTGTGTATAATGTGTTGCCGGGTTATGGCTGGCACCGACACCGAGGAATCTTGATCTAGCAAGAGGAACGCGAGCGAACGATGCCGAACAAGTACACGAAATCGAAGGAACAGCTCAAGCCGGATCCCAAGTTCAAGAGCTTGCTGGTCAGCAAGTTCGTCAACTGCCTGATGTGGGACGGCAAGAAGAGCGTGGCCAACCGCGTCTTTTATGATGCGCTGGACATCATCGGCAAGCGCATCAAGGACAAGACCCCCTTCGAGGTTTTCGAGACGGCGGTGGAGAACGTCAGGCCGAACATCGAAGTGCGTTCCAAGCGCGTGGGCGGCTCGAACTATCAAGTGCCCCGGCCGGTGAACCGCAAGCGGCAGCAGTCGCTGTCGATTCGCTGGATTCTGGACGCGGTGCGCAAGGTCAAGGGCAAACCGACCTGCGAGAAGCTGGCCAAGGAACTGATGGACGCGTTCAAGCGCGAAGGCGCCGCCATGACCGTCCGCGATAACGTCCACCGCATGGCCGACGCGAATAAGGCCTTCAGCCACTTCGCGTGGTAGCCGCACGGGACTTTTTTCTGATTTACCAAACGCCCTCGACTTGTCGAGGGCGTTTTCTTTGCGCGGGGCGAGCGTGTGATCCGAATCCGCAGGCCGATTGCGGGATCGGCGGTGCTGCTAAGCGGCAAGCCACGGGCCGAGTGAATTGCTTTCGGGGAAGTGGGGCCTGAGGCCCGAAACCGAGGAGCGCTGACCCCGCGCGGCAGCGCCTTTGGTGCCGGACTTTCCAGATGCCCTGTGGTGTGGTAGATTCCCGCCCAGACCGCCGACCGGCCCCACCCGGCCCGAGGCCCTATCGCATCCTCCTCCAAAGAACAGGAGTTCGACCCAATGACGGAAACCAAACCCGGGTTTGTTGAGCAAGTCAAGAGCTACCCAAAGGCATTCTGGGTCGCCAATACCATGGAAATCTTCGAACGCATGGCTTGGTATGGCTGGTTCACGGTCATGGCGGTGTATGTGACGGGCAGCGTGGCAACCGGAGGGCTTGGTTTCTCTACAGAGTTGGCGGGGGCGCTGCAGGGCATCGTGCCATTTTTCCTTTATCTGTTGCCCGTGGTGACCGGCGCCCTGGCGGATCGTTATGGCTACAAGAAGATGTTCATCATTGCCTATTTGGTGATGATGGTCTCCTACTATTTGCTGGGGCAATTTCACACGGTGCCCACTTTTTTCATGGCGTTCATGTTCGTGGCCGTCGGTGCGGCCATCTTCAAGCCGGTGGTTGTCGGGACGGTCGCGCGGACGACCAATGAATCCAACTCGGCCACGGGTTTCGGCATCTTCTACATGATGGTCAACGTCGGCGGCTTTGCGGGGCCGATCGTGGCCGGCCTCGTTCGAGGCAAGGGTTGGGAGTACGTCTTTATGGCCTGCTCCGCATGGTCGGCACTGAATTTGCTCATTGTCTTGTTTTTCTACAAGGAGCCGGCCGTACCAGGCGCAGAGCAAGAGAAGCGATCCCTACGCCAAGTCGGGGACAACATGGTCGAAGTGCTCGGCAACATGCGTTTCTTCATTACTGTCTTTGCAGTAGTGTTCGCTTTGATGTTCGCCAACCTCAACGTCTGGTGGTTTGCGCATTTCACGTGGCTACATTGCCTGTTCTTCATCCCTGGCTGGCTGGTATTGAATTTTGTTTGGGACGTGATCTTGCCGCCGGGCAGCGGCGACCCGGCCCAGCCCGCCTCGCAAGGAAAAATCTTTCTGTTCAAAAGAATGCACTGCAGTAACTGGCGATTCGCGTTGTTCTTGCTGATCATGTCCGGGTTCTGGACTTCTTTTAACCAGATCTTCTACACCATGCCGGAGTACCTTCGGGACTTCACTGAAACTCGGCCGCTGGTCGAGAAGGCGAGGTGGCTCGAAACCACAGCGGCTTATGAGTGGCTCTTCGGAGTGGTCGATCCGAACAATCCCGATGAAGGACTCACGAGTAAGCTGGCGACGGTGAGCCCCTCTGAACGAGATGAGCTTATCGCCAAGGTGCAAACGCTCAAAGACGCCCTAAGCGGAGATCAGCGTGCCTTGCTGTCTGCCATTCCGCGGAAGCGCTTTGACCAGTTATTGGGGGCCGCGCCGGTGGCGCTCCGGGAGGCTGTCGATGCCGCGAGGGTATCGGCGGAAAAGAATCACGACGCCGTGGCGGCTTTCGGTGAAATGATCTTGTCATTGGAAGATCCGCAAATCGAGCAGATATTCGCAGTCGCACAGGCGGAACTGGGCACGGACTGGCGTGAACAACTGGAGCGCGAAGCCAAGGAGAGTTGTTCCGAGAAGCTCCTGCACAGCAAAGTGCGCATCTCCCCTTCGGCGCTGCAACCGTACCTGGCTATGAAACCGCAGGTCAGCGCTGAACAGTTGAAGTTCCTCGGAGAAACTGTCGAACGGCTCGCCGCATCAAAGCAAGCGCTGGCGGAGTCAACGGACAACATAGAGGCACCGGCTCTTCTCAAAAAGATGAAGAAGCAATTTGAAGCCGCCCAGCCCCCTTTGCGCGAGCAGGGAATGACCCTGCTCCCGATCCAAATGGCCAGGCTGCTGCTCGAGGATTTCGATGACACTTCGTCTCTGATCGATGCCGCTGCTGAGAAAGTCCGGGCCAACGAAGTGGCCAATCAAATCATTATTGCGGGCAGGCAGGTCAACCCGGAATACATAGTGAACATCAATGCCGGCGCGATCGTGCTCTTCCAGGTCTTGATTTCCCTCTTGATGGGGAGGTTCCACAGGTTCACGACCATGATCGTGGGCATGTTGATTGCGGCCGTGGGTGTCGGGCTGTCGACCTTCGCCGGTGCGGAAGGCTTGACCG